>CAYYCI010000222.1:0-6929 GCA_964470215.1 uncultured Planctomycetota bacterium | reverse complement strand
GGATCAGGGGTGACAAAGTCGCTGTGGCGTCAGGGGGTGAGAGAATCGCTGTGGCGTGACGCGAGCCCGTCGCGGGCTTGAAAGGCGGACGGGGCCATGATAGATTGGCAGCATCGAGGCGGCGAGCGCCCGGGCCGCCTGTTCCCCACACGAGGTCGGTCTTTGCCCGCCGGCTTCGTGGTTTTGGAATCCCTCGCTGTGTCCACTCGTCCGCCCGACCGCACGCCAGAGGAGAAGGCTCGGCGGCTCGAGAGGCTGCGCAAGAAACTCGACCGCCTGAACCGTGCTCCGTTGCCAGTCAATGCCGCCTCGTCACAGAAGGTGGCCAGGCCGCTGGTCTATCGCCGCGACCTGCCGCGCGAGCCGGCTCGCCCGAGGGCGCCAGTCGGCGGCATCTGCATTCCGCTCGAGGATTGCCTGGAGGGCCGCGAGGCCAGGGTCGCGGGCGCCCCGGCGTTCTTCCTCATCGAGCGCCCGGCGCCCGACGAGGCTCTGGCGAGGCAACTGGCCGCCGCGGCCTCGAGGCTGCCTCGGGCCACCGAGTCGGGCGAGGTGTGTTTCCTGGACGTCGAGACGACGGGCTTGGGGGCGGCGCTCGTCTTCCTCATCGGAACGTTGACGTGGCGCGACGGTCTCCTGACCTGTCGCCAGCTCCTGGCCAGAACCTACGCCGAGGAGGCGGGGATCATCGCCGCTTTCGCCGAGGACTTCCGCCACCGCCCGCCACTGGTGACCTTCAACGGGAAGGCCTTCGACATTCCCTCCCTGCGGGCGCGGGCCGTGGTGGCCGGGGTGCGGTTTCCCGACCCTCGGCTCCACTTCGACCTGCTCCACGCCGCCCGGCGGCGGTTCAAGGACGTGTTGCCCGACTGCCGGCTCCAGACCCTCGAGCGGCGGGTGTGTGGTCGCGTTCGCGCCGACGATATCCCCGGTCACGAGATAGGTCGCGCCTACCACGATTTCGTCCGCACGGGCGACGCTCGGGAGGTGGCCCGCGTCGTCCGCCACAACCAGGCCGACCTCCTGACCCTGGCCGAACTTTTCGTGAGGCTCACGCGCTAGAGATGGCCAGGCGCGAAGTTGACTTCGAGGAGTTCCTCGAGCGGATAAGGCAATCGGCCGACTATCGCGGCCAGATCGCCTACGTCCACCGCGTGGCGGCTTGCCGGGCGCGCTACGCCGAGCCCGTCGAGCCGCTATCGGGCGCCTCTGGCCGGATGCTCGCGGCGATGGGCCTCGAGCGGCTCTACCTCCACCAGGCCCGGGCCCTCGACGCAGTGCGGGGTGGCCGCGACATCCTCGTGACCACCGCGACCGCCAGCGGCAAGACCCTATGCTACCTCTTGCCGATCATCGAAGCCCTCGAGCGGGAGCCCGGGGCGCGCGTCCTGGCCATCTACCCCACCAAGGCCCTCTCCCAGGATCAGTGGCGGGTCTTCGAGCGGGCGCGGGTCGGGGCGGGCCTCGACCGCGCGCTCTTCGGGGTCGTGGACGGCGACACCCCGTCGGCCCAGCGGCGGCGCTTCCGCGACCAGGCCGCGGTCGTCATCACCAACCCCGACATGCTCCACGCGGCCATCATGCCCCAACACCCCCGATGGGCCGACTTCTTCGCTCGCCTGCGATACGTCGTGGTGGACGAGCTCCACACCTACACCGGTCTCCTGGGGGCCAACGTGGCGAACCTGTTTCGCCGGCTCGGGCGGCTCTGTCGCCACTACGGCTCCGCCCCGCGATTCCTCGCCTCCTCGGCCACCATCGCCAACCCGGCCGAACTCGCGCGCAAGGTGCTGGGACGCCGCGTCGAGTTGATTGACGACGACGGCTCGCCCAGCGGCCCGCGGACCTACGTCCTGTGGAACCCCCCGCGGGTGCGCGCCACCCGCTGGCGCTCGCGCCGGAGCGCAAACGTCGAGGCGCAGGAACTGATGGCCGCGCTCGTCGAGGCAGGCGTGCCCACGATCACGTTCTCGAAGGCCAAGGTTACGGCCGAACTCATCTACCGCTACGTCCGCGAGGCCCTCGGCCCCGCGTTGGCCGAGAAGGTGGCGCCCTACCGCGGCGGCTACCTGGCCGCCGAGCGCCGCCAGATCGAGAAACGCCTCTTCGAGGGCCAACTCATGGGCGTGAGCACCACCCCAGCCCTCGAACTGGGCATTGACATCGGCGAACTCGACGCCAGCATCGTGGTCGGATATCCGGGGACCCTGGCCTCTTTCTTCCAACAGAGCGGCCGCGCAGGCCGGCGCGACAGGCCGTCGCTCGTCATCCTCGTCGCCCTCGACACCACCATCAACCAATACATCGTCCGCCACCCCGAATACCTCTTCGGCCGGCCCGTGGAAGAAGGGGTCGTCCAGGCCGACAACCCCTACGTCGTGATGAACCACCTGCGTTGTGCGGCCCACGAGTTGCCGTTGGCCGACGGGGAGACGGAGACTTTCGGCCCCCACGCCCGCCTGGCCCTCGAGGTCCTCGAGAGCGAGCGAAAGGTCTATCGGGACGCCGAGCGGGGGCTGTGGTTCCACTCGGCCCCCGAGGTCCCCCAACACGAGGTCTCGCTGCGCGACTACGCCGACCGCACTGTGGCCATCGTGGACGTCTCGGATGGCGAGAAGGTCATCGGCCAACTCAACAAGTTCGACGCACCACCGATCATCCACCCCGAGGCTATCTACCTCCATCGAGGCCAGACCTACTACGTCGAGGACCTCGACCTCGAGAGGGCCATCGCGCGCGTCAGACCAGTGGAGGTGGACTACTACACCCAGCCCCTCGGCGGCACCGACGTTGACCACATAGACCACCCCCTGCGCGAGCGCCCTTTCGGCGCCGGCAAGGTCTGCTTCGGCGAGGTCACGGTCCACTTCCGCAACGACGCCTACGAGCGCATCCACTTCCACAGCCTCGACGCCATCTCGGTCCACGGCATTCGGATGCCCGTGCTTTACATGGAAACGACCGCCTTCTGGCTGGTGCCGTCCGAGGAGGTCTGTCGCAGGGTCCTCGCCGCGGGCCTCGACCCCCACGCCGGCTGCCGGGGCATCGGCTACGCCACCAGGATGGCCCTCCCGCTCTTCGTCCGCTGCGACACTTTGAGTTTCTCCCACTCGGTGGGCGCGGCCAATGCCCCGTGGCAGGCCATTTTCGTCTATGAGCGATATCCGCTCGGCCTGGGCTTCACCGAGCGCGCCTACGAGATAGCCGGCCGCCTGATGCCCGCGGTGCTCGACCACATCCGCCAATGCGACTGCGACGACGGCTGCCCGTGCTGCGTCGGCAAGCCCCTCCGGCAGTACGCCACCTGGAACGTCGAGCGCTACGAAGGCTCCATCCCCAGCAAGGCCGCGGCCATAATGGTTCTCGAGGGCCTGCTCGGGGATGGTTCGCGGCTCGACGAACCTGAGGCCGCCGGCCTCGGCCACGACCACCAGCGGCTCATCCTCGAGCGCAGCCTGCGTCGGCGCCTACAACGTCACGGCGAGCCCCTCATCGCATACCCCCACCACCACTTCGAGCCGCGGCCCGCCGCCGGCTATCCCGAACCCGAACCGCGCGAACGCCTCAAGGACAGCGACGTAGCCCGTCGGGCCTTCCGCCGCCTGCGCCAGGCGAAAGCCATCGCCCGCGGCCGACCCGGACCGACCCGCTCGACCCCCAAGCCGAACATCTCAGCCTCCATTACCTCCGGCGGCGGCCGGGAGGCGCAGGAACCACTGGTCTCCGGAGCGAGCGCTGACACGGAACTGGCGCAGAGGCTCCTGCGAGAGCGCCGCGGCGCCCCTGAAGGGCGAACTTGTGATGGGAACCCTGAGCGTCCGCGCGTCGAGCAACCCATGGCCATCGGGGACCCGCTTGCCCGCAAGGCGCGCAAGCTCCGCCGCACTCCCCGCGTCAACCCCAAGGCCAACGACCAGGGCAGTAGCAACGGCGCCCCACCTGAGAAGCGAGTCTAGATGACCAGGCGAGCAAAAAGAGAAGCACGAGAGATGAGCAGAAGCCAGGATATCAATGGTTTTCTGAGGCGGTTGATCGAGGGAGGGGAGGCGCGGCGGCACGTCTGCCACGTCGAGGAACTCCGGGCGCGCGAGGCGCGCTACGCCGAGATAACGCTCGACCCCCGCCTCCAGGCGGCCCTGGCCAGGCGCGGTATCTCCCGTCTCTACACCCACCAGGCCGAGGCGATAAGCCACGTGAGGGAGGGGAAGAACGTGGTGGTGGTGACGGGGACGGCGAGCGGGAAGACGCTTTGCTACTGGGTGCCGATCGCCGAGTCCCTTCTCGCCGACCCGCTGGCCACGGCGCTGGCGATCTATCCGACGAAGGCCCTGGCCCAGGATCAGTTCCGCGGGCTGGAGGCGTTGCTGGGCGACGTCGAGGGGCTGGCGGCGCTCTGTGGCCCCTACGACGGCGACACGCCTCAGCAACAACGGCGGCGTCTGCGCGACCGGGCCTCGGTCATCCTGACCAACCCGGATATGCTCCACCAGGGCATTCTGCCACATCACGGGCGCTGGGGGCGGTTTTTCCAGAATCTGCGGTTCGTGGTGATTGACGAGGTGCACGCCTACCGCGGGGTTTTCGGTTCGCATCTGGCGAACGTGGTGCGGCGGCTGGGGCGCATCTGTCGCCACCACGGCAGCGAGCCACAGTTCATCTGTTCCTCGGCCACGATCGCCAACCCGAAGGAACACGCCGAGCGAATCACCGGCCGGCCGATGGCGCTGGTGACCAATGACGGCTCGCCGCGCGGGCGGAAGAAGTTCGTCCTTTGGAATCCGCCGCTTCTGGGCGGCGAGGCGCAGGGAAGGGAGGGGGAGTGGCGCACGGGTGGCGAGCGCCGGAGCGCGCTGTGGACGGGTGTGGAGTTGATGACCTCGCTGGTCCGGAGCGGGGTCCAGGCGATCGCATTCGTCCAGACCCGCCTTGCGACCGAGTTGATGCTGACCTACGCGCGAAAACTCCTCGAGCCGGTCTCCCCTCGCCTGGCCGAGCGGGTGCGCTCCTACCGCGGGGGCTACCTGCCGGAGGAACGGCGGGAGATCGAGCGCCGACTGGCCTCGGGCGAGATTCTGGGCATCGCGAGCACGAACGCCCTGGAGTTGGGGATTGACATCGGCACGCTGGATGCCTGCATCCTGGTTGGCTACCCGGGCACGATCGCGAGCCTGTGGCAGAGGGCGGGACGCGCAGGGCGCGGGACCGACGAGTCGCTGGTCGTGTTGGTCGCCGGGAATTCGCCCATTGACCAGTTCCTGATGTTCCACACCGACTACATCTTCAGCAAGAGTCCCGAGCGGGCGATAATTGACCCCGAAAACCCCCACATAGCGGTCGGCCACATCAAGTGTGCGGTCCACGAACTCCCCCTGCCCGACGAGGAGGTGGGAGCGTTTGGCGAATATGCCGATGCGATCCTGGAGTTGCTCGAGGAGACGGGCGCGGTGCGACGCATCGAGGGGAAGTGGTACTGGGCCAGTTCCGACTACCCCGCCGCCGAGGTCAACCTCAGGAATCTCTGCGGCCCGGTTTACACCATCCAGGACGTCACGGAGGGGGATCGGGTCATCGGGACGATGGACGAGGTGAGCGCGCTGAGCCAGCTCCACACCCACGCCGTTTACATCCACGGCGGCGAGACGTACTTCGTGACCAATCTGGACCTGGAGAAGAAGGTGGCGTTCGTCGAGCGCCGCGACCTCGACTACTACACCCAGGCGGTCCACTCGAGCCAGATACGCCTCGAGGCGGTCGAGAAGGAGACCGAGTGGCGGGGCTGCACCGTGGGCTTCGGCGACGTGACGGTCACGACCCACATCCCGATGTTCAAGAAGGTCAAGTTCCACAGCCGCGACAGCCTCGGTTTCGAGGCCCTGGAACTGCCCCCACAGGAACTCGAGACGGTCGCCCTGTGGCTCCTGCCCCCGGAGCGGGTGAAGCGACGGGTGGTCGAGCGGGGGCTGGTTTACGAGGACGGGTTGGTTGGCCTGGCCAATGCACTGGTCGAGGTCGCGCCGATGTTCGTGATGTGCGACGTCCAGGACATCGGCGCGAACGTTGATTCCCGGAATCTGGGGCGCGAGGCGGTCTTCCTCTTCGACAGGTATCCGGGCGGGATGGGCTACGCCGAGCGGTGCGCCGAGGTCGTCGGGGAACTCCTCGAGGCGGTTCACACGGTTGTCAAGGAGTGTGGGTGTCGGGATGGTTGTCCATCGTGTGTGGGAGCGGCGGTTCCGGCCTTCGCGCTGGGGGACCTGGATTCGGGGACGCGCGGGCGGATTCCCGACAAAGCGGCGGCGCTGATGATCCTGCAAGAGATGCTCGGGGGGTAGCGGTCAGTCTTCCTTGGCGACGACTCGGTTGCCGCCGCGCTCCTTGGCCTCGGCGGCGGCCGCCTCGAGCCGGGAGATGACGCTCTGGGCCGTGTCGCCGTGTTTGTATGTGGTGACGCCGACGCGGATGGTGGTGGCGAGGACTGCCTGTTCGGGCTCGCCGCGGTACTGCCACTTGGAACTGGCGACGCCGATGCGGACGTGTTCGGCGAGCGCGGTGGCGCGCTGGAGGTTGAGCGAGACGAAGATGGCGAACTTCCCGCCATCGAACCGGGTAACTAGGGCGTCGGGCGCCTTCTCGCGCGCCCGCCGCTCGATGATCCTGGCCACCTTGAAAAGGAGAGCGTCGCCGACGATCTCGCCGAACTGCTCGTTGATTTCGCTTAGTTTGTCTATGTCGGCCAGAAGGAGCGACCACACCCCGCCGGTCAGAAGCGCCACCTCGAGGCGCTCGTCGAGCGCGGCCCGGGTGGGGAGGCGCGTGATCTCGTCGTAGAAATCGGGCCGCTTGGCCTTGGCGTAGTCCTTGCCGAGGGTGGCGAGGCGCTCGGCCGTGCTGTCGAGGTGGACGGCCATGGCCTCGAGCGAGGCGGCCAT
>CAYYCI010000221.1:0-6990 GCA_964470215.1 uncultured Planctomycetota bacterium | reverse complement strand
GGGCCACAGTTCTGGTCGAACCGCCTCCAGGACTGGCGGGTGGCAGGCGGCCGCCTCGAGTGCGTGACAAGCGGCGCGAACCGCAACGTCCACCTCCTCACTCACCAACTCGGCCAACAGCGGGGCACCCTGGCGATGAGCGTCCGCCTGGGAAGACTGACCCCGGGGAAGATGGGAGGCGGTTGGGCAGGCTTCCGCATCGGAATCATCGGGCTGTGGAAGGACTATCGCGATAGCGTCCGCCGCAACACGGGCATCAACGCGGGAGTGACGACCACCGGCCACCTTTTCATCGGCTCGCCGCAGGCCCGCGGCAACCAGGTGCCGCTCGACGACCTGAGGCTCGACCTGAGGCTCGAGCCGGAGGCGAACGCCTACAAACTGACCCTGGCGGCGCTCAGCGCCGACGGCTCGCGGCGCCTCGCCCAGACCGAACGAAAGGGCATCGCGACCGAAAAACTCGTCGGCAACCTGGCGCTCGTGTGCCACGCCGACCTCGGCGGCCGCAGGCGCCGAGGGGCGCCTGCCGGCGGGAACGTCCGCTTCTGGTTCCGCGACTGGCGCGTGGCCGGCTCGAAGGTCCAGACCCACCCGGACCAGACCTTCGGCCCGATCCTCTGGACCCAGTACACGCTGAGCCGGGGCATCCTGAAGATGACGGCCCAGATGGCGCCGATCGGCGAGCAGGACGCGCAGGTGGCGCGCCTCGAGGTCCGTCAGGATGGCCGCTGGCGCGAGATCGCGCGAGCCAAAATTGACAAGTTGGCCAGAACCGCCACCTTCCGCGTGACCGACTGGCCGGCCGAACGCGACGTGCCCTATCGCGTGGCCTACGCGCTGATCGAGGCCGACGGCAAGCCCCGCGACCACTACTGGACCGGCACCGTCCGCCACGACCCCGTTGAGAAGGAGACGCTCGTGGTCGCGGCGTTCACGGGCAACGCCGACCCCAGTTTCCCCCACAACGAACTCGTGGCCCATGTCAGTGCCCACGACCCCGACGTTCTGTTCTTCTCGGGCGACCAGATCTACGAGAGCAACGGCGGCTATGGCGCCCAGCGCTCGCCCTTGAAGGCAGCGTGCCTGGACTACCTGAGGAAATGGTATCTGTTCGGTTGGGCGTTCAGGGGCCTGATGCGCGACCGCCCGACCATCACCATCCCCGACGACCACGACGTCTATCAGGGCAACCTCTGGGGCCACGGCGGCCGCAAGGCCCCACGCGGCGTCAACTCCGGCGGCTACACCATGCCGCCCGAGTGGGTCAACATGGTCCAGCGCACCCAGACCAGCAACTTGCCCGACCCGTTCGACCCCAGGCCGGTCGGACAGGGCATCGCGGTTTACTACGCGGCCATGACCTACGGCGGGGTGAGTTTCGCGGTGCTCGAGGACCGCAAGTTCAAGACCGGCCCTGAGGGCCTCGTGCCGCCGACTAAGAGCGGTCGCAGCGACCACGTCGTGGACCCCAACTTCGACCCCAAGACCGCCGACGTCACGGGCGCGCGGCTCCTGGGCGAGCGACAACTCCGCTTCCTGCGCCAGTGGGCCACGGACTGGCGCGGGGCCGAGTTCAAGGTCGCCCTCTCCCAGACCACCTTCGCCAACGTGGCGACCCTCCACGGCGGCGGCCTCAGGCGCCTGGTCGCTGACTACGACTCCAACGGCTGGCCCCAGACCGGGCGGAACAAGGCCCTGAGGGAACTGCGCCGCTGCTTCGCACTCCACATCTGCGGCGACCAACACCTCGCCACGATCGTCCACCACGGCGTCGAGACCTGGAACGACGCCATCTGGGCGTTCTGCGTCCCCTCGATCTGCAATTTCTACCCCAGGGCCTGGGTCCCCCTGAAGCCTGCCCACAACTGGAAGAAGGGAATGCTCGAACACACCGGCGAGTTCCGCGACCCCTTCGGCAACTACATCACGGTGTGGGCACACACTAACCCCAGGCCGATGGGCCACGAGCCGGGCTGGTTGCACAACAAGATGCCCGGCTACGGCATCGTGAGGTTCAACAAGCGCACGCGCCAGATCACGATGGAATGTTGGCCGGTCTTCGCCGACCCCCGCGACCCTCGCACCGGGGGCCAGTATCCCGGCTGGCCGAAGACCATCCACCAACTCGAGAACTACGCCCGCACGCCTGCGGCCTGGCTGCCCAATCTCGACATCCGAGGGGTGAGCAACCCGGTGGTGATCGTCCGCGAGGGCGCCAGTGGCGAACCGGTCTATGCCATTCGCATCAGGGGCAATTCGTTCCGGCCGTGGGTCTTCGAGGAAGGCGTCTACACCATCGAGGTCGGCGACCAGGACTCTGGCCGCATGCGAACCCTCGAGGGCGTGCGCACCGTCGGCAAGGACTCCACCGTCTCCCTCCAGGTCACCATTCCCTGATCGCCCTCGGTTCCCCGGCGGGGAAAGCGCCCAGAGCGGCGAGCATGGCCCCCGGTCCTGGGGGTGGCGGGCCGAAGGGGCAGGAGGGACAGGCCCCCGTGTCCGCCCCACCCGCGGATGTGGACACCACTTGTTCGTAGTTCCGCCTTCAGGCGGTCGAGTTCTGTCGCCGCGGCGTCCCGCCCCGCTCGTAGGGGCGACCCGGCGGGTCGCCCGCGGCCGAAGCATCGCCTCGCCCCTGCGTCGCCAGCGTCAGCCGCCGAGACCAATCCGGGCAAGAGACAGGGAAGCTCGCGCTCTCCGGAACGCAGGGCGGGGACGCCCTGCCCACAGTGGTCATGCACCGCAGTGGACGCGGAGAACGCGGAGGGGCCCGGACATTGAATTACTACATCCTGGTTTGTGGCCGAGGCGGAAGGACATTGGAGCCGGGGTTCACCGGTCTGGGGTTCAAGGACGCGGGGCGAGACGCCCCGCCTACAACTTAATCCGTGTTCATCTGGGTTCATCTGCGGTTCCAGGGAAGAGAGGTTGGAAAGCCCGAGACCATGCAGGAAGCCCGTGATTGGGCTCGAGAGCGACCGGGGGCGACAGTTCTCGGCGGGTCTGTTTCTTGACACCACCGGCGCCTTCTGCTACTCTACTCGCCAGCCGGCCCTGACCGCGAGAGAGCAAACGCAGGAGGAGACCCATGCCCAGGCTCGGGCGCGGCCCGCTCGGAATCCTCGTCGCTGTCCTGGCAGGCCTGGCGGTGGCGCCTGGCTGTGCCCGCCGCAAGCCCCACGGGCCTCCTTCCCCGCGCGAGGACCTCTGGGCGGGGACAATCAACACCCCGATAGCCCGCTACGACCTCGCCAAGAAACTTTACCTTCACGGCCGCTACAGCGACGCCGTCCTCGCTTTCAGCCGCTGGCTCGAGGAGTATTCGAAGAATCCGCTGGAGCCGGCCGTGCTTTACTACCTGGCTCGTTCGCAGTACAACGCCGGGCTGAAGCGCGAGGCCAAGGCCACGGTGGGCCGCCTGGAGAAGACCTACCCGAACAGCGACTGGGCGATGTTTGCCCGCCGCGACCTGAAGGTTCCCGGCGGAGCTGACGCGGCGCTGGCGGCGGCCAGGCCAAAGCGCCACTGGTGGAACCCGGGCGACTGGTTCGAGCCGGTGCCGCCGGTGGTCCAGCGCTTCGATCGCGCGCGGAAGTTCTTCTACCGCCGGCAATTCGAGAAGGCTCTTCCTGAGTTCCGGGCGGTGGCCGAGGGACATCCCCAGAGCCCGCTCTCGCCCGCCTCGTGGTACTATCTGGGCCGTTGCTACGAGAAACTGGCTCGCCTGGAGAAGGCCCGCGAAACCTACCAGAAGGTCACCCAATCCTTCCCCGAGACCGAATGGTCGCTGCTTGCCAAGGAGGACCTCGAGCGGCTGAAGGAGCGATGAGCCGCAGAGGCCATCCGACCTGCCCAATGGTCCTGCTCACGCAGTTTCTCTGTCTGGCGGCCTGTTGGGCCGGCCAGGGGCCACTGGGCGAGAAGGCCCTCGTGGCGGAACTGACGAAGTTAGTCCGATCTCGCGAGTTGCTCAGGGCGCGGGTGGGGGTTGCCGTCTGCGACCTGGTCGAGCGGCGGTGGCTGTTTCTCTACCAGGCCGATTCGCCCTATGTCGTGGCCTCGAACGCCAAACTCGCCACGACCGCCGCCGCCCTCGAACTCCTCGGCCCAGGCTATCAATTCCGCACCACAGTGGCCCGCACCGGCCAGGTCCGGAGCGATGGGGTGCTCGTCGGCGACCTGGTGGTGCTCGGGCGGGGCGACCCGAGCATCTCGGGCAGGTTCCACGACGGCAACCCGACCGCCGTCCTCGCCCAGTGGGCCGACGCAGTGAAGGCAGCTGGCATCAGAGAAGTGCGGGGGGACATCATCGCCGACGAGACCTACTTCGACCGCCGACACACCCATCCCGACTGGCCGAAGGGGCAACACGCCGCGTGGTACTGCGCCCCCATCTCCGCCCTCTCGTTCAACGACAACTGCGTCCTGGTCGTCGTCCGCCCGTCGGAGAAAAACGGCGAGGCGGCCAGGGTCGAGGTCGTCCCCCCGACGGGCTACGTCCGCCTCTTCAACCGCTGTCGCACCACCCGCTCCCGGAACAATCGCGTCCTGGTCCATCGCCCGGCCGGCAAGAACGACATCTATGTCAGGGGGGGCATCCTACGCAAGGGGCCGCCCTTTTCGGTGTGGGTGACGGTCCACGAGCCGGCTCTCTACACGGCGACGGTGTTCCGCGAGGTCCTGGCCGCTCGGGGGGTGAAGGTGACCGGCCGCGTGCGGCTGAAGACCCCGACGGTCAGATTCGGCCCTGGGCGCTTGCGAGAGCTCGTCACCACGACATCGGGATTGCGCGAGGCGGTGGAGGTGGCGAACGCGCGTAGCCAGAATTTCTACGCGGGGCAGATATTCAAGACCCTGGGCCGCGAGAAGGCGGGCGAGGGGAGTTTCGCCGCGGGCGCCCGGGTCGTCGAGGCCTTCCTTCGAGGAGCCGGGGCGAAAGGCCCCCTGAGCATCACTGACGGCTCGGGCCTCGCGCGGACCAACCGTCTCAGCCCCATGCAGATCGTTACCCTGCTCGCCTACATGAATTGCCGCCGCACCGGTAGCATCTTCCTGCGTTCGCTTGCGCGGCCCGGCGAGTCGGGCACCCTGGCCAACCGCCTGCTCCCGCTCAAGGGCAAACTGTTCGCCAAGACGGGCTACATCGCCGGGGCCTGCTCCCTCTCGGGCTACCTCGAGGGAGCCAACGAGCGTCTCCTGGCTTTCTCGATCCTGGTGAACGATTTCCGAACCCCGCTCTGGCGGGTTCGCGCCTTCCAGGATGCCATCTGCCTGGTTCTTTCTCGCTATTCGGGTGAGCCATGAGCCCGCGGGTGAAGGTCCTCTGCCCGGCGAAGTTGAACCTGTTCCTCGAGGTCCTCGAGCGCCGGCCCGACGCCTACCACGAGATCGAGACGGTCATGCACGCCGTTGACCTCTACGACGAGTTGGCGATCGAGCCGCTGGGGTCGGAGGCCATCGAACTGTCGTGCGATGGACCCGGGGTGCCGACGGACGAGCGGAACCTGGTGGTGCGGGCGGCGCGATTGCTGCGGGAGCGGACGGGGTGTCGGCGAGGGGCGCGCATCGAACTCCTCAAGCGGATTCCCCCCGAGGCGGGCCTCGGGGGAGGGAGCAGCGACGGGGCCGGCGCGCTGGTGGGGCTGAACCTGGCCTGGGGCCTCGGCCTCGGACGGGACGAACTGGCCGCGCTGGCGGCCGAAGTCGGCTCCGACGTGCCATTTTTCCTCGTCGGTGGAACGGCCCTGTGCACGGGCCGCGGCGAGAAGGTTCGCGCCGTCGCTTGCCCCAGACCACTGGAGTTCGTCGTGTTGTGTCCGCCGGTGCGGGTGAGCACTGCGGAGGCCTACCGCCGCCTTCCTTCTCCCTTGACATGGCGGAAAGAGCGCGCTACGATGCTACTCGACGCCCTGGCAGGAGGCGACGCCGAGAGGGTGGGCCGCTGCCTGTTCAACCGCCTCGAGCAGGCGGCTTTTGCTATCGCGCCGAGCCTGGCTGCACTGAAGGCGCGGATGATTGCCATCGGTTGCTACCTCGGCGTGGCGCTAAGCGGCAGCGGGTCATCCCTTTTCGGCGTCTGCCCACAAGGCTCGCAAGCCGGGCCGTGTGAGGCGGCCGAACGGCTGAAAATCGGCCGCGTGTACCGCGTGCGGAGCACGACACACGGCGCCAAGGCGCAACTCGCGTGACCCCGGCTCCTTGCGATCGGCGCCGTTCCACCGTTGACGAGCGACAGCGGCGGCGCAGGGGGAAGGCGGGGCTGCCAGGCGCGGGGAGCAGCCCGGCCAGCCCCAGAGCCGCCGGCCACCCAAGAGGGTGGGAGGTGTGCGATGGAGGTTACCGAGGTCCGCGTCAAACTGGCCGACACCCGCGACGAGAAACTGCGGGCGTTTTGCACCGTGACGTTCGACAACTGTTTTGTCGTGCGCGACATCAAGATCATCCGCGGCACCAGGGGCTGCTTCGTGGCCATGCCTAGCCGCAAACTCACGGACCTCTGCCCGAACTGCCACGCGAAGAACCACCTGCGCTCGCGTTACTGCAACGAGTGTGGGAAGCCTCTCCCGCCAGGGCGCATCGTTCGCGACGAGAAGGGCCGCCCACGCCTCCACGCCGACATCGCACACCCCATTCATCGCCAGTTCCGCGCCTACCTCCAGGAGGCCATTCTCAAGGCCTACGAGGAAGAGCTCGAGCGAGCCAAGCAGCCCGGCTACCAGCCGCCCAAGGACGACTTCCCCTACGACGAGACCTACGTCGAGGGGATCGAGCCGCGCCAGCCCCGAAGGCCGCCCGAGAACACGGACACAGACAAACATAGATTCGGAGAGGGCATTCTTCCTTGAGCAGGACCGGAGCGCAGATACTCGTGGACACCCTCCTCGACGAGGGTGTCGAACACCTCTTCGGCATACCCGGCGGGGTCGTCATCCCGGTCTTCGACGTCCTCTACGACTCCCCCCTGAAGGTCATCCTCACCCGCCACGAACA
>CAYYCI010000220.1:0-7042 GCA_964470215.1 uncultured Planctomycetota bacterium | reverse complement strand
TCCAGCGCCCAGCCCTCCTTGAGCCGAGGAAACTTCCGTCGCTTCAGCATGCTCAGTTCTCCTGGTTCTGGCCACCTCCACCTTCTTGGCCAACTTCAGTCTAACCGCTCGGTTGAAACTGTCAAGCGCGGGGGCGCGGCGCAAGGACAGCGACATAGACCTCGCGGTGATCTCGCCCGACCTCAAGGGGACGAATCTGTGCGAGCGCCTCGAGACTCCGGGCCGCGCCCTCGCACGAGTCCGCATCACCCACCCCGTCGGGGCACTCGCCTACAGTCCCGAAGAGTACGAAACCTGCGAACGCGGCACATTCCTGGCCGACGAGACCGCGCCAACGGCATCACCATCAAGGGAGCGCCGCACGACCTGGCCAGCGCCCGCTGGCAGCAGACCGCCCAAATCCGGAGGGTGCGACGGGGACGGGGCTCTGGAGGCAGCCGTGGCCCTCAACTACCCCTGCACTCCCCATCAATTGTGCGTTTTCCACAAGCTGAAGAACCTCGCCGACCACGTGGTCGACCCTGCGGAGCGTCGGGGTATAGTCAAGGAGGCATCCGAGATATTCAAGGCCCGCGGCCGCCTTGTGGCGGAGGGGCGGCTGAAGAGTTGGGCCAGGCGGTGGGGGGAGAAGGGGCCTCGCGCGGTCGCCTCTCTGACCGCACAGAAAGACCGCTTGCTCCTCTACTACCAATTTCCCGAGGCCCTTCGGCCTCGGCTCAAGACCACCAATCCCCTCGTCATTCGAGAACTGGAGCGAAAGTTCGCGCAGGCAGGCGTCTTCTCCAATGCCCGCAGTTGGAAGCGCCTGACCTACTTCATCTATCGGAACCTGATGGAGCGAGGATATGCCCCCCCTCGCACCTCAATCCGGTTTTACACAAGAACTTGACACTATCCAACGGACTGCCCCCGATCGTCTGGACGCAATACTTGCTCCATTTGTCCTTATGTGTCTTTTTGTCCGACCGCTGGGCGGGCGCTGTCACCGGGAGCGGCGGAAGCGCGAGGTCGTGTCTGTCTCGACGTCCATTCCCCTGTCACTGGCGACGTTGTCCTGGAAGCGGCAGGTGTGAGCCTCGGCCGTTGCGCGATAGCGGAGTGCGATCGCGCCTCCTGCCTGGGCGCGGTTGTTTTGGAAGATGCAACGCGCTAGTTCGCCAATGGCCGAGTCGGCGAGCGCTATCGCCCCGCCCAGGAAGCGCGCCGTGTTAGCAGCGAACGAGCAGCCGTCCAAGGACACGACCGAATGTTCCAGTTGTGAGGCCCGGCTGATGGCATAGAGGGCGCCGCCGTGGGCTCCGCTCGTGTTCGCCTCGAAGGTGCAGCGAGCCAGTCGCGGACGGGAGCCGTAGTCCACGTAGTAGGCTCCGCCGCGCCATCGGGCCTTGTTTCGCCGGAAGACGCAATCGCTCACCTCGCTGCTCACGCCCACCCTGTCCACCACGGCCCCGCCAAAGTCGGCCTGGTTTTGCTCGAAGCGGCAGTTGCGAAAGAGCGGGGAGCAGCGGTCGAAGTTGTAAACGGCTCCGCCTTCCTTTGCCCTGTTCCGCCTGAAGAGGCAGTTGGCCACAGTGGGCGAGAAGCCGCTCCTCGGGGCAAACGGACCTCTCTGTGGCGCGCCCGAATAGTTGACCATCCCGCCCCCCTTGCCGTTGAATCCCTCGCCGTCGGCGTTGCCGGCCTCGATGACGAACCCGTCGAGCCTCGCTCCGTCGGCGCCGACCACGACGTGGTAGGAATTGTCCGACGGGTCGTTCGGCTTCCCGATGTCGCCGCTGAGGATGGTCGGGTGGCGGTCGGGGTCGCGCTGGTCCCGCCTGGTCTCCGTCCCGCCGAATCCGCCGAAAACAGCCACGCCTGGTCTCAAGTGGAAGGCGCTCTGGCGGCCATTGCCGGACGGCTTGTAGTCCCCCGCAGCAACCCACACCTCCGCCCGCGATGCCCACGCGTGGTCAATGGCCCGTTGAAGGTCGCGGTAGGCCGTCTCCCAGGACTTGCCATCCTCGAGACCCACGGCGTTTGGAGCAACATGGACCACCGCCTGGCGCGGCAGCCTCTTTGGCGGCTCGGGGCGCCGTGGGCGCCTTGGCGGAGGGCCGAGACGCGGAGGCTCGGGACGCCCGACGCTTTCGGCCTCGGCCGTGTGGCCCATATCGTGGCAGGGCGAGTCGGGCGCCAGAGCGAAGTTCCCCTCCTCGGGCGAGACGAAGCGCGGGTCGGCGTCCAGGTTGCCTTCGCCAGGATAACCGCCTTTGACGCAGGAGCGGCTGACCTTCGGGCTACAATGGTGCCAGTTGTAAATCTCGGCCGGTCCCGCCGGGCAGATGTCGCCCCAGAGGATGGACCGAATGACAAGGGGGTTGTTGGCCGGCCCGGTGCCTTGATAGAGCGCGCCGCCGAGGTCCTCGGCGCGGTTGCCCCAGAAGGTGCAGCAGTTGATGAGCGGGCTGGAACCGCCGTCGTTGGCGATCGCGCCCCCGCCGAAAGCCGCGTTTCCGACGAAAAGGCAATTGGTGAATGTCGGCGAGCAACCGAAGTCGTTGTAGACCGCCCCGCCCTTCCCGCCGGTGGAGTTGCCGATGAACTGGCAGCGGACGAATGTGGGGTGGGTCCTCAGGTCGTTGGCCACCGCGCCCCCGCGCCCGTGCGAGGTGTTGTTCTCAAAGCGGCAGTTCTCGAAGGTCGGCGCAGGGTCGGGCCGACGGCGCGGCGGGCCGAAATCGCGCGCGACCATGTTGTAGACCGCCCCGCCCTTCCCCGCGGTGTTGTTCCTGAAGATGCAGTTTCGCACGATCGGGGCACACTGGTAATTGAGCATCCCCCCGCCGACGTTGTCGCTCGGGCCCGAGAGGACGATCCGGGGGGAGATGTGGATGGAGCCGGGTCGGCGCCCGCGTGGCCTGCGGCCGTTGGCGTTCCCGCCAGCGATGACGACGCCGTCGAGAACCGCCCCGGTGGCCCCGACGACCACGTGGTAGGCGTTGTCGGATGGGTCGCCGTGGCGGCCTATGTCGCCGCTCAGGATGGTGGGATTCTTCCTCCAATCTCGTTGCTCTCTCTCAGTCTCGGTCCCGGCGAAACCGCCGAAGACCGACACTCCTGGCTTCAGCCGGAACGACTCGCTCCTGTTTCCCGTCTTGGAAGTCAGGTATGTGCCTTTGGCCAGCCAGACCTCGTCGCCTGGTTTTGCGACGGCGAGGGCGTCGTGGATTCGGCGGAGTGCCGTTTCCCACGAGCGCCCGTCCCGCGGCGCGGCCGTGTTCGCCGCCGACACGCGGATGACCCTTCCACCGGCCTCCGTCCCCAAGGCATAGCCGCCGATGGCGGGGACGGCTAGCAACAACGTCGTCAGCGCAACTCTCATGACTAGTCCCCATGCTCGGCACCGCCACGGGTGCAAATTGCATGCCAGTCACCACCGAACCTGGCGGTCGGTTGCATGAACATAGCAGACCGTTCTTTACGCAACGCGGTCGTGGTTGTGGGAAGAGGGCCGGTGTGTCGTTTTCCGACACCCGCGCGACACAGCCCGCGCCCGCCTTGCGACCCGGACCGCCGCTTGATAGAATCCTCGACCGAGCATTCTACCGCGCCGGATTGATCCAGATCGAGGGTCGGATGGCAAGTCCCAGACGAAGTCAAGGCGGCGAGGCGAGATGCCCCTTCTGCATGGAGCCGGTGCACCCCGAGGCGCGCAAGTGTCCCCACTGCCAGGAATACCTGGACCCGAAACTGGCGAAGGAGAAGCTTTCTCCGCGCACCTCTTACCTGGCCGTGTCTTCTCTTGTCGTCGGTCTGCTCGGGCCGTTTTTCCTGTTCCTTCCTGGCCCGGTTGCGATTCTCTTGGCGCTCGCGGCGCTGGCGCGCCGCCGCGAGAGTCGCAAGGGGCTGGCGGTCGCCGGCCTCTTGCTTGGCGTGGTCTGGACGGCGGCGCTGGTTGTGTTGCTCGCCCGAGGTTTCCCCGGCGGGCTTCACGGGCCGTCTCCTGACGAGCCGTTGTTCTAAGCGTGGGAGCTGCATGCCACAAGAAGAGCGTTTTGTCGTTCCCACGCTCGGCGTGGGAGTGCACGGGCGGTGCTAGGCGGGCCGCGACGGCCCGCCTACAGGCGCCAATGGTCCGCGCGGGGAGCCGGGCAGGCCTCAGTGGAGGAGGGTCAGGTTGTCGCGGTGGATCACCTCGTCGTAGTCCTTGTAGCCCAGGCGGGTGGCTATCTGGCTGGTGTGGCAGCCCTTGATGCGCTCGACTTCCGATGAGGAGTAGTTGGCCAGTCCTCGGGCAAACTCGCGCCCATCCTCGCTCGCGACCGCGACGACGTCGCCTCGCTCGAACCTCCCCTGGATGCCTTTGACCCCGGAGGCAAGGAGGCTCTTGCCCCTTTCGGTCAGTGCCCTCATGGCCCCGTCGTCCACGACGATGGTGCCGCGAGGACGTGCGGTGAAGCCGATCCATCGCTTCCTGCTTGCCATCCGCCGGGGTCCTGGCACGAAGAGGGTGCCTACCTCCTGGCCTTCGGCTATTGCCAGGAGGACGTCGCGGCGCCTGCCGTTTGCGATCACCACCGGGACGCCCGCGTGGGTCATCATGCGGGTGGCCTGTAGTTTGGAGGTCATGCCACCGCTGCCGAGGGCCGAGCGCCTGCCGTCGTCGAGCCCCAGAACCCGCTCGTCCACCCGGTTGACCACGGGGAGCACCGTCCGGCCGTCCTCTGCGAGGAGGCCATCCACGGTGGTGAGGAGGACCAAAAGGTCGGCCATCATGGCCGTGGCGATGTGAGCGGCCAGGAAGTCGTTGTCGCCGTAGCGAATCTCCTCGACACACACCGAGTCGTTCTCGTTGATGACGGGCAGGCAGCCCATTGCCACGAGCGCTCGGAGGGTATTGCGGGTGTTGAGGAACCGAGCGCGGTCCTCGAGGTCCTCGCGGCTCAGGAGGACCTGTCCGACGCGCACCCCGCGCTGGCGGAATGCCTCGCTGTAGGTTCGGATGAGTCGGCTCTGGCCGACGGCGGCGGCGGCCTGGAGTTCTGGCATGGTGGTCGGGCGCCCTTCGAGGCCGAGTTCACCGATCCCGGCGGAGATCGCCGCGGAGGTCACCACGATCACCTCGCGTCCCTCGGCCAGGAGGCCACACACCTGGTCCGAGATGTGGTGGACCTGGCGGAAGTCGAGGGTGCCGCGGCTGTCGCTCAACACCCCTGAGCCGACCTTGACGACCAGACGCCTGGCCCCGCGCAGCAGTGCGCGTCTTTCGTTCATGGTTCCTGGTCTCCGCCCCGCTCGAGCAACTCAGCGATCGCTTCGGCGGCGTGGCCGTCACCGTAGAGAGCCTCTCCGCCAGCCGAGCCCTCAGCCGGGAAAGGCGCGCCGTCCCCATTCCACGACCCCAGTGCCGCCATCGCGGCCGCGAAGCGCTCGGGGTCGGCGCTAACCAGGGCGTTCCAACCCGCCTCGACCGTCTCGACCCATTCCGTCTCGCCACGCAGGGTGACGCATGGGGTTTTGAAGAAATAGGCTTCCTTTTGCACCCCCCCCGAATCGGTCAGGATCGCGCGGGCGTTCCGCTCGAGGAGCAGCATCTGGAGGTAAGGCACTGGCTCGACGGGGCGCAACGACCCGCCCCGGGTCTCGATCTCGTGTGTCTCGAGGGCCTTCGCAGTTCGCGGGTGCAGCGGCAGGATCACCGGGCGATCGAGGCTCGCGAGAAGTCCGACCAGGCGACGCAGCCTATCCGGGTCGTCGGTGTTGCCCGCGCGATGGACCGTCGCGAGGTAGTATTCGCGCGGGTTCAGACCCAGTTCCGCGAGCGGGTCGGCCGTTTGCTCTGCCAGCCGCAGGTTGTAGAGCACCGAGTCGAACATCACGTCGCCGACCTTGTGCACACCCCGCCTGATGCCCTCGCCCGCCAGATTCGCCACCGCGGCGTCCGTGGGGCAGAAAAGGAGTTGGGAGAGGTGATCGGCTACCACGCGGTTTATCTCCTCGGGCATCGCGCGGTTGAAACTCCGAAGCCCGGCCTCCACGTGTGCCACGGGCACGAGGACCTTCGCGGCGGCCAGCGCGCCGGCGAGGGTCGAGTTCGTGTCGCCATAGACCAACACCCAGTCCGGTCTCTCGGCCAGAATCACCCCCTCGAGAGCCTCGAGCATGCGGGCCGTCTGGACACCGTGGCTCGCCGACCCCACTCCCAGGTGATGGGCGGGTCGGGGCAGGTGTAACTGCTCGAAGAAGACGTCCGAAAGCCCTGCGTCGTAGTGCTGGCCCGTGTGGACCAGCACCTCGGCGATTCGTCGAGCGGCCAGCGCGCGGGCCACGGGCGCCGCCTTGACAAACTGGGGCCGAGCCCCAACCACCGTCAACACCTTCATGTCGGCCTTCCTTTGGCTTGCCGAAGGCCCCACCGGGGATTCTAGCGCCCGCACCGGCAGGAGTCAACGAACGCGGCCCGCCTCAGGATGCCGGCCACCAAGCACCCCAGCCTCGGGGGGGGATTTGCTACGTTTCGCGGCGCCTGTGTGCACCATCCGGAACATTTTTTCCGCCGCGCTTCACCGGGAGTGCGCTCGGCGCCGCCTGCCGCTTGGAGCATAAACCCTTGCGACGCAGTGCCTAACGACCAGCGCTACAAGACTGTCCAGAAATTCGACACCTTTGGCACGGAAATTGCGCGCGGAAAGTGTAGTAAGAGACCATGAGCCCCAAGGAGACCGTCGAAATGACGAAACCCCAAAACCCCGACACTGTCAAGAAATGGATGACCTGTCTGGGTTGCGGCAGGAAGATGTGGACCGACCGCTGCCACCGCATCTGCAAGAAATGTCGCAGGCGCATCGAAGCCACACCTGTCCGCTCTCCCTATCTCGTCTCCTTGCCCCGCGGCTCCGACCTCTACTCAGTCGGGGTCTACGACAGGGACGAGTGGTAATACATATCTGCCGGCTTCAGTCATAAGCCAGTCGGGCGCGAGGCTTGCCCCGCGCCCGACCCTTTTCCCGCGTTTGCACTCCCACCTGGCTTACCCTACCATGACACCTCAACCCGTCAT
>CAYYCI010000219.1:0-7054 GCA_964470215.1 uncultured Planctomycetota bacterium | reverse complement strand
TGGTGACCCCGACGGGATTTGAACCCGTGTTCCAGGCTTGAAAAGCCTGTGTCCTGGACCTGGCTGGACGACGGGGCCGCGCGAGTGAGGGCGGGAGGACTCGAACCTCCGACCCACGGGTTAAAAACCCGTTGCTCTGCCGCCTGAGCTACGCCCCCATCTCCCCCACCGACGCAGAAATTATAGCATGGAATGGCTCGTTTGAAAAGCCGCGATAGACGCCGAGTGGCTGGGCGTCGCGCCGGTCGAAGGGGACGTGCGTTGCTCGGGTTTCGCGGGTTGACACTCGGCGCGTGGGGGTGTAACATCGCGGCGGCTTTCGATTCACTGGTTTTGGAGGTGGCGCTTGAGCGGCGCGATCGAACGCATCCCGGGCGGGGTGACCACTCCAAGGGGCTTCAAGACGGGAACGGCCCGGGGCGGGCTGAAGACGTCGGGCGACGATGTGGCGCTCCTGGTCTGCGAGACCGAAGGCTCAGCCGCCGCAACCTTCACGACCAATCCGGTGGCCGCGGCGCCCGTCCGCTGGAGCCGCCAGGTCCTCGAGCGGGGGCGCGTCCGAGCCGCCGTGGTCAACAGCGGCAACGCCAACGCCTGCACCGGCGAACGGGGCCTGAAGGACGCCGAGGCCACGGCCCGGGCCGCAGCCCAGGCGCTGGGCCTCGAGCCCGACAACTTCCTGGTGGCATCCACGGGCATCATCGGCCACTACCTGCCGATGGAGAAACTCTTGCCGGCGGTCGAGGAGGCGGCGAGGCGCCTGGATTCCTCCCCGCAGGCGGGCGAGCGATTCGCAAGGGCAATCATGACAACCGACACGGTGGCCAAGCAAGCGGCGTTGCGTTGCCAACTGCCCGGCGGCGGGGTGGCGCTCGGCGGCGCGACCAAGGGCGCGGGCATGATCGCACCCAGGATGGCCACCACGCTCACGTTCCTGACAACCGACGCTGCCGTCCCCCGCGACCTTCTCCGCGCGATGCTCCGCCGCGCGGTCGAGCGCACATACAACCGCATCAGCGTGGACAACCACACGAGCACGAACGACACGGTGCTGTGTCTTGCGAGCGGCCTGGGCGAGGCGCCGGCGATCGTGGAGGGGAGCGAGGAGGCCGATGCCTTCGAGCGGGCGCTGACCGAGCTTTGCCGGGGCCTCGCGCTCCAGATCGTGGCCGACGGCGAGGGCGCCAGCCGCCTCGTCCACATCCGCGTCGTCGGGGCGCCGAGCGAGGAGGTCGCCGTGGCGGTCGGGCGGGCCATTGCCGACTCGCCCCTTTGCAAGTGCGCGCTCCACAGCGGCGACCCCAACTGGGGGAGATTCGTCTCGGCGGCGGGAATGGCCTGTCCGCAACTCGACGAGGCGCGCACCCGCCTCCTCATCGGCGACCAGGTGGCCTATGCCTTCGGCCAACCGGCCGACACTCCCCCGGAGGCTCTCGCCGAGGCAATGTCCCAACGCGAGATCACCTTGACCCTCGAGCTTGGCCTCGGAGATGCGGAGGCCACGCTCTGGACCTGCGACCTCTCGAAGGAGTACGTGGAGATAAACGCGGACTACCACACTTAGCCGCCTCTGGTCAGAATGCGGTGCAAGAAGCGTGCCAATCGGCGAGATGGCACACCCGCGCCGAAGGCCAAGCCACTTAGCCGCTTGCAACCCCTCGTGGGCGGGGCTATGATGCGCTCGTTGTCGGTCCCTTTGGAGAAAGGAAGACGGGGATGAAGAAGGGCTGTTGCCTGGGAATGTTGCCGCGGGACCTCGAGGTGGAGGCCCGCCTGGCCCTGGCCAAGAAACTAGGTTTCGACGGCGTGGAGCCAGGGACCATCAAGAAGAAGTCCGAGCTCCGAGCGCTCAAGAAGGCCGCCGAGAACACCGGGATCGAGATCGTGGACATCATGAACTCCGACCACTGGCGCTACCCGCTCTCGAGCCCCAGGAAAAGCGACGTTGCCCGAAGCCTGCGGTGCATGGAGACCTCGCTGGAGAACGCCGCGGCGCTCGGCACCGATTGCGTCCTCCTCGTCCCCGCCGTCGTGAACGAGCAGGTAACCTACGAGGACGCCTGGAAGCGCTCGCGCGCGGCCATCCGCAAACTCATCCCCAAGGCCAGGAAACTCGGGGTCGTCATCGCGGTCGAGAACGTCTGGAACAAGTTCCTCCTCAGCCCCCTCGAGTTCAAGGCCTACGTGGACAGTTTCAAAAGCCCTTGGGTCAAGGCGTATTTCGACGTCGGCAACATCGTCCTCTACGGCATTCCGCAGCACTGGATCAGGACCCTGGGCCGCAGGGTAAAGCGCATCCACGTCAAGGGCTTCGACGCCAGGACCAGGCAGTTCGTCCCGCTGCGCGAGGGCACGATCGACTGGCCCGCGGTCCGCAAGGCCCTCGCCGACGTGCGCTACAACGGCTGGCTGACCGCCGAGGTCCGCGGCGGCGACGAGAAGACCCTCAGGGGCGTGAGCCGCGCTCTGGACAAGATAATCGCCGGGGAGTGAACGCCGGATAAACGATGCCGAAAACCCGTTCCCCACAACGCCTGAGCCTGACGGGGAAGAGGTGGCTGTTTTCTGATTGCGACGAGGGCCGGCGCCAGTGGCTGGTTCGCAGCCTGGGCGTCTCGCCCCTCGTGGCCCAGTTGCTGGTCAACCGCGGCCTGGCCGACCCGGACGGCGCTCGCGCGTTCCTCGACCCTGACCTCAAGTCGCTCCACGACCCCGACCTCCTGCCCGGGATGGCCGAGGCGGTGGCGCGGATAAGGAAGGCCATTGCGGCGGGGGAGAAAATCCTTCTCTACGGCGACTACGACGCCGACGGCGTGACTGCGGTGGCGCTCCTCGTCGAGTTCTTCCGCCTCGTCGGGGTCCAGCCCCAATGCTACATCCCGAACCGGGTGGAGGAAGGCTACGGGGTCCACGCCGAGGCCATCGAGGCCGCGGCGGCCGACGGCGTGGGCCTGATCATCACGGCCGACTGCGGGGTGAGCGCGGCCGAGGAGGTCGAGCGGGCAAGGCAACTGGGCCTGGACGTCATCGTCACCGACCACCACGAGCCCCCCCGCGTCGTGCCGCGAGCCGTAGCCGTGGTCAACCCGAAACTCACGGGGAGCCTCTACCCCTTCCGCGATCTGTCGGGGGTGGGGGTGGCGTTCAAGTTGGCCTGGGCGCTGGCCCAGAGTTTCTCGCCGGGCAAGCGGGTGACCCCGGAGTTCCGCGAGTTCCTCCTGGAGGCCATGGCCCTCGTGGCCGTGGGCACGGTGGCCGACGTGGTGCCGCTGCTGGGGGAGAACCGCGTCTTCGCCGTTTACGGCCTCGAGGCGCTGCGCCGATGCAAGAAACCAGGCTTGAGCGCGCTCGTCGCACAGGCCGGCCTGCGCGACAAGTCCATCCGACCACGCGACGTGGCGTTCAAGATCGGCCCGCGGCTCAACGCTGCCGGGCGCCTGGCGGACGCTTCACTGTGTGTGGAACTGCTGACCTGTCGCGACCCCGAGCGAGCCGCGGCCATCGCCCGCGAACTCGAGGCCCGGAACCGCGAGCGCCAGAGGCTCCAGAGCTCCATCCTCAACGAGGCGCGCGCCCAACTGGCGGGGCAGCGCGACCTCGAACGCCGCAGGGCAATCGTCCTGGCCGACGAGGCCTGGCACGCCGGGGTCGTCGGCATCGTGGCCGCCAAACTCGCCGAGGAACTCCTCAGGCCAACCGTCCTCCTGTGCCTCGACGGCGAACTCGCACGCGGCTCCGCACGATCGGTCCCCCGATTCGACCTCTTCAGCGCAATCGAGGCCTGCGACAGCGTCTTGCTCAGTTACGGCGGCCACCGCCAGGCGGCGGGACTCAAACTGCGCCGTCAGGACATCCCTCGTTTCATCGCCCTCTTCGAGCGACAGGTCCAGGAATGGCTCGGCGGGGAAGAGCCGTGTGGGACGCTCGAGGTTGACGCCGAGGTTCCGTTGGCGGCGGTGGACCCCTCGCTCGTGGCGGAACTGGAGCAACTCGAGCCTTGCGGACAGGGCAATCCTCCGCCCGTCCTGGCCTGTGGGGAGGTCACGGTCGCTGGCCAGCCCACGGTGATGGGGACCTCCGGCCAACACATCTCATTCTACGTTGCGCAGGGCAAGAAGAGCCTGAGGGCGGTGGGATTCGGAATGGGCGAGATGTATGAACACCTGGCGGCGGGCGGGGTCGTCTGTGACGTGGCGTTCACCCCGAGGCTCGACAACTACAGGGGCACCAACGAGGTCGAGTTGATCCTCCGGGACGTTCGCATCCGCGGCTAACACTTCGCGTCGCGTTCGGCCGCCAACACCAGCCACAGCCTCATCGCGGCCGCCTTGCGCCTGAGAGTGGCGTAGCGTTCGAGGCAGGCCTGCGCCCTCCGGCGGCTCTCCCCCTCGGCCGGGAGGGTCTCGTGGCGGACCTCGAGGGCCAGGGCCTCGCGCGGGGTGCCGGGCTCGACGCGAATCGCCCCCGGGCGGATGAGCTTTTTCAGCCGACAGGTGGTTGACATCGTTGTATGCTCCTGCGGTTGGCCGCCCACTAATTAGACGTGTGGGCGGGCAAGGCGATTCAACCGTCGCTACTGAGAGGTCAATGCAATAAGCGTGCCGGAAGGGCGAAAAGGCCCACGCTGGAGGGCTTTTCGCAACTGTATGTCCACCGAAGGCTTAGCGACGCGGCCTCCGCGGCCAGGATTGCTCGGGCGCCCAAATTGTCCGAAAAACCGAACCCCAAGCCCCCAACCGTACAAAACAAAGCCAATTCGTCGTTCCGAAACAGCGTGGCTTGACCGCGTTGCGCGCGCTCCTTCGAGCATTCTTTTCCTTCTCGCCTGCATTAGAAGCCCACGGTGCACAGAACCGTGCCAAAGCCGCTCCTGCCACAGTCCCTCGCGCGCGCTGACCTCCGGCTCTGTTTATAGTCTCAGACTCTCCAGTCCGCTTCTTATTCCAGGACAGCAGGAGAAGGTCATTACCTAGAATTGGGCGCGGCGCCCACCGGCCGTGTTGATGTGGCTAACCGGCCGCTTCACCTGGACGTTGGAGTGGCGTTGGGACTTCCTGGACTGGTGTGCCGCAAGCCGATCCTGGTCATTTCGATGGGGACGAAGCCCAGTTTGAGCGCAGGCGAGGCGGGCGTGAGCCGGAAGTCGCCCCTGTCCGGGTTGACGAATCGTGGGTCTGCGGCAATGCTGTGGCGGTCGGCCCCTTTGCGTCGGTTTCTCTCGAGCGCCTCCCGGCCCCACTCCGGGTGGCCGACGCACCAGTAGAGGTTGTAGTCCACGTCGGCATCCTCGATGAGTGCCGGCTTTCGGCCTCTCGTTCCCCTGGTATCTTCCTGAATGAAGGTGCATCGCTCACCGGTCGAGTTGTAGAAGACGTTGCATTTGATGGTTGCGCCCACCACGGGTCCCTCGCGCAGTGCGATGTAGGCCAGGGGGGCGAGGACGTCGGCAATGATGTTGTTCTCTGCGCGGTTGTTCAGTTTCAACTTGATGCCCTGGGAGGTGCAGCGGTAGATGACGTTTTCGGCGATCAGGGTGTCGCGTTGTCCGCCGTCGGTGCGGATGGCGGCCTGGGCGCGGGTGGTGGCGAGAAGATCGTGAATGTAGTTGCGGCGGATGACGTTGCCCGGCCCGGCTCCGCGCACGTAGATGCCGTTGCCGTCGGAGAGTTTCTCCATCACGTGGTGGATTTCGTTGTATTCGATCAGGTTGCCCCGCGTGTGGAGGAATGGGCGCACCTGGTCGAACGATCTGGGGCGGGGGCCGCCTCCCACCTCGTGCCAGCGAATCGTCCGCACTAATTCGCGCCCCCCGCTCCTGGCGAAGAAATGGGTCATCACTCCTGAAAGGATTATCCCCGAGTAGGGCATGTGATGAATGAGATTATTGGCCACACGGTTCGCGCCGCTTTGCCAGATGAAAATGGCCGGCGAGTGGGAATAGATCCCGCCGCAGTGGTGAATGTGGTTGTTGACGACGATGTTGCGTTTGTTGACGTCCTTGGTCCCGGGGCCGTATCCACAAAGGAGGATGCCGGTCCCCCCGATGTTTTCGATGTGATTGCCGATGATTCGATTTCCCTGTGCGTGGAGGTCGAGGCGTATGGCGCCGCCGCCGCTGTGGGTGAAGTGGCAGCTCTCGACGACGCAGCCCTCGACGCCGCGTAGGCGCAGGAGGGCGTTGTCCTTGTCGTGCATGTCCCAGTCGTGCTGTAGTCCCGCGTCCTTCTCGGTCACCGAGTAGCGGTCGCCATGCATGAACGTGAGACCGCGGAAGCGCAGGTTCCTGACCGGCAGGTCCTTGGGACCCCGCTTGTCCACGGCCCCTTCGACGCGGATCAGTTCGCGCAGGGTGGGAGCCATGATGCCCCGAGGGGGCGCTCCGTCGCGCGGCCACAGGTAGAGTTTGCCTTGCCTCGCGTTCAGGACCCACTCGCCTGGCTCGTCGAGGGCCTCGAGCACGTTCTCCACCCAACAGGAAGCGGCCCCTCTCGAGGAACGCGCCGCGTTCATCGCATAGGTTGCTGGAACTGCTGTCCGGGCGATGCGTGTCTTCTCGTCCACCGACGCGAGCGGGAGGATGTTGACGATCCAGGAGTGATAGGGGCGGATGACAATCTCGACGTCATCCAGATCTGGCCAATTCTTGAGTGCGCCGGCGGGAAAGCGCAGAAGGGTCCTTTGGCCGCCCGGCAGCGGGACGAACCCGGCCGAGCGCGCCCGCGGCAGGCGTCCCCTGGCATCGTAGAGCGTGTGGAAACGCCACGGGGCGCCGTTCACTCGGGGAACATCCGCCACCCACACCTTCCCGTGCGCGGTCCTCGGCAGGCCAGGGGGTGGCGTGGCCACCTTTCGCCACCCGGTAATCTCCACAGCGGAACTGAGGACGGGCTTCTCGCCGGGGTAGGCGGCGTAGGTGATCGTGTGGCCTTCCGGCGGCGAATCCTCCAGGCCGAATCGGACAGTCTCGCTCAGGCGGTAGTGCCCGCCCCGAAGCCACACCGTCACGTCCCCGCCCGGGCCTCTTGCGATCATCGAGCGGGCGACGTCGCGTGCG
>CAYYCI010000218.1:0-7062 GCA_964470215.1 uncultured Planctomycetota bacterium | reverse complement strand
TGGGGGCGGACGCGGTGAGCATCCACGTCAACATCGGCGCCGAGAGCGAGGCCGACATGCTACGCGACCTCGGGGCAGTCTCCGTGGCCTGCATGGAGTGGGGTGTGCCCCTCCTGGCAATGATGTACACCCGGGGGAAGAAACTGAAGAGCGAGAGCGACCCCGAGGCCGTCAGCCACGCCGCCAGGATCGCAGCGGAGCTCGGCGCCGACCTCGTCAAGGTAACCTACACCGGCTCGAAGACCTCCTTCCGCAAGGTTGTCCGCGGGTGCCCCATTCCCGTCCTGATCGCCGGCGGGGAGAAGGCCGAGAACGACCGCCAGGTCTTCGAGAACGTCCGGGGCGCCCTCCAGGCAGGCGGCGCGGGGGTGTGCATAGGACGCAACGTCTTCCAACACGACAATCCCCTGGCCATGATGCGGGCCATCTGCGCCATGGTCCACCTGAACGCCTCGGTGGACGAAGCAGTCAAGATGATGGCATCCAGCCGCAAGCGCCGGGGCTGAACCAGCCGCGAGAGTTCTCCCCACGGAGTGGAAAGGCGGGCCAGTGTCTCTCCGCATTCGCTGCCCTGGCCCGCCACCGCAGGAGCCACACGGGGTGTCGCCCACAGCCTGTAGGCGGGGCGTCTCGCCCCACCTCGGAGGGATTTCACCACAGAGGCACAGAGCACACAGAGCGGGCGCGGAGAGGTGGGAACCGCACAGACCCAGAGGACGCAGAGAGGAAAAGGGAGAAGACAGAATGCGTCGGCCACGGGGAAACCGTGGCCGACGCACCCTCCCTCCCCCCCATTGCGGGCAACTGCTCGCAATGGGGGGAGCGTTCGTCAGCGGCTTTGAAGCCAGGCGCGAGTGATCCCCCAGGTGGCCTCCAGCTGCACAACCCACTGGCTGCGAAGCCTGAGACCATGAGGGAAACCCACCGCTGGGATCGGAAGAGGTGGGGGCCTGGGGGCCGATTGCGGCGCAAGAAGCGCGGCAAAGCCCAATCGCCCCCTGATTCGCCCTCAGTCCGGGCTTCCTCACAGATGTGCCACCATCCTGCCGGGTGAGGGGCGAGGGACGAGGGGTAAAGTGCATCACCAGACGCACGGGCTGGAAAGCCCGCGCCACCGAAATGTCGGCGGGCCTTCTCGGCCCGCGGCGGAGCGCGGGGCGCGGAGGCCCTGCCCACAATGGTCTTTCACCGTAGGAGCCGCGGAGGCCACAATGGGCAGGCACCGGGGCCTGCCCCTACAACCGACCGACGCGCCATCGTCCAACTCCGTAGGGGCGGGCCCCCGTGCCCGTCCGCTCCAGACATGAGATGCGCGCGGGGAAGCCACGGGAAAGGAACCTCCACCAGAGAACGAGCAACCGGCGACTTCCGAAATGGAAGTGGAATCCGGCACCACAATACCCATGGCGGGCGCGGCGCCGGGACCTCCAGCCGCTCCCGGCCCCGCGATCACGTGGCCCCGGCGTGCTGGGGAACCAGGAGGTCGGCGAGGGGGCAGCGCGAGGCCGTCTCGTCGGCCGGCAGGTGGAGTTCGAGGAGGAAGTCGTCAGCGATCTTGAGCGGCACGTCCTCGATGGTCGCGGCGGCCTTCCCGCGGATTCTAGCGGCCACGCGCTGGCCTTCCTCGAGGCCCAGTCGCTCGGCATCGGCCACGGAGAGGTGGACGTGGGGGCCAAGGCGCTCGATTGCGTCGTCCTTGATGACCGTGCCAGCCGGCCCCCACAGAGTGACCGAAAGGGGTTCGGGGTGGGCGTCGAGCAGGGAGGCCGGGCGTCCGAGCAGGAAGAGGTCGGGCCCTGTGACCTCGACGCGCGTTTGTTGGGTCGGGGGGCCGATGACCCTGACGCGCTCGAGGGCGCCCTTCGGCCCGATGACGTGTATGGTCTCGCGCGCCGCGAAATGGGCAGGCTGGGAGGTGGGCGACCACGGGGTGAGTTCGTGGCCAGGCCCGAAGAGGGCCTCGATGTCCTCGACGCTCAGGTGGGCGTGGCGCTCGACGACGCGCGTCGGCAGCGGGTGTTCGAGGACCTGGCGCGCGTCGAGGGCGGGGGGCCTTGTGGGGCGGTGGTGGGAGGACTTCGGGCGGCTCTGAACACGGCGTGCCGCGAGGCGGATGCGCTGGCGGATGAGGTGGAGGGACTCGGCTCGGAATCTCTCGACGAAAAGCGCCAGGAGACGCCGGTCGGTCACGTAGCGCGGCGGGAGAGTGTTGAGGGCGATTGCGAGGGTGTTGGCCCGACACTCGTCGCAGGCGCAGGCGCCTTCCTCGCGGATGACGGAGTCGAGTTCCTGGTTGACGATTATCTCGGTGATGTTGAACGCCCCGAATGCGGCGGCGGTGAGGTTGCGCAGGGAGAAACTGCGGGTCTGGCGCTGTCGCTCGATTGCGGCCTCGATGATCTCAGGGGTGCACGCGCCCATCGCCACGAGGGTCTGGCCGAGGGGGGCGTTGACCTCGAGTTGGAGGTCGAGGGCCTCCTGGAGTTGGCCCAGGGTGATGTGGCCTTCGCTCAGGAGGATGTGCCCCAGGGTGGTCTCGGAAAAGATGGCCTGGTGTTGTTCGCGGAGCGCCTCGGCGACCTGGGAGGATGAACACCAGCCGTGTCGGGAGCAGATTTCGCCGAGAGGAGGAGCGCTCTGGAGGCTTTGTTGTTCGTCGAGGGCGTGGCGGAGTTGCTCTTCGCTAAGCGCGCCCTTGTTGATGAGAATCTGGCCGATGCGCTTGTCGTGTTCCTGGCTGCTCATCGCGTCCTTCCGTGGGGCTGGGGGAGCATGGCCCGCGGGGGCCCGGGTGGGCTTTGATCGGCTCTTCCATCAGGATTATGGCCCAGGAGTCGCGCGGGGTCAAGCGAAGAGGGCTTCGACGAAGGCCTCGGGGTTGAATGGCTGGATGTCGGTGGGTTTCTCGCCGATCCCGATGAATTTAACCGGAATGCCCAGTTGGTCCTTGATTGCGACGACGATGCCGCCTTTGGCGGTGCCGTCGAGTTTTGCCAGGAAGATGCCGGTGACATCAATGGCCTGTTGGAACTCGCGCGCCTGGGCAATGGCGTTCTGGCCGGTGGTGGCGTCGAGGACGAGGAGAACCTCGTGGGGAGCATCGGGGATTTTCTTGGCGAGGACTCGGCGGATTTTCTCCAGTTCCCGCATCAGGTTCCGCTCGGTGTGGAGGCGGCCGGCGGTGTCCACGATCAGCACGTCGGCCCCGCGGGCCACTGCGGCGTCGCAGGCATCGTAGGCCACTGCACCCGGGTCGGCCCCGCGCTGGTGGCGGACGATGTCGACGCCGATCCTCTCGCTCCAGATGGTCAGTTGCTCCACCGCGGCCGCGCGGAACGTGTCGCTGGCGGCCAGGAGGACCTTGCCGCCCCGGTTCTTGAAGTGATATGCCAGTTTGGCGATCGAGGTGGTCTTGCCCGAGCCGTTCACCCCGGCGACCAGCACGACCGTTGGGGGCGAGGTGGCGTGGCGGATTTCGCTCTCGTCGGCGCCCAGGAGGTCCTTGAGTCGGGCCTTGAGGTAGTCCTGGAGTTGGTCGGTCGTTTCGATTTCGCGGTTCTTCCAGGCCTGCTGGATTTCCTCGAGGAGGGTCGAGACGGTGTGGACACCCATGTCGGCGGAGATCATCACCTCCTCGAGGGCGTCGAGTTTCTCCTGGTCAATTCGGCCTCTGATGCCGAAGATGGCCTTGAAGCCGGAGGCAAGTTGCTGGCGGGTTTTCTGGAGGCCCTCGCGGATGCGCCCGAGCGAGGCGCTCATGCGCCCGAACAGGCCGCCGGGCTCTTGTCTCTTCTCAGTTTTCTTGCGGGACCAGAAGGGCATGGTGTGGCCTGGGGTCTTCCTGACACGGGGATATTAGTTGGAGTCGCCGAGGCTCTCGAGGAATTCCTTGTTGGTCTTTGCGCGCTTGATTCGCTCGATTAGTAGTTCCATAGCCTCGGTGGCGTTCATCTCGCTGAGGACCTTGCGAAGGACCCACACTCGCTGGAGCTCTTCGGGCGAGAGGAGGAGTTCTTCCTTTCGGGTGCCGGAGCGGTTGACGTCAATGGCTGGGAAGATGCGTCGCTCCTGGAGGCGTCGGTCGAGGACGAGCTCCATATTGCCTGTGCCCTTGAACTCCTCGAAGATCACCTCGTCCATCCTCGAGCCGGTTTCGATCAGAGCGGTTGCCACAATGGTCAGGGAGCCGCCTTCTTCGATGTTTCGTGCGGCCCCGAAGAAGCGCTTGGGCTTCTGGAGGGCCGCCGCGTCCACACCGCCGGAGAGTATCTTGCCGCTGTGTGGGCATTCGGTGTTGTAGGCGCGGCCCAGGCGGGTGATCGAGTCGAGCAGGATCACGACGTCGCGCCCACACTCGACCATCCTCTTTGCCTTCTCGATGACCATCTCGGCCACCTGGATGTGGCGCTCCGCGGGCTCGTCGAACGTGGAGCTTATCACCTCGGCCTTGACCGAGCGCTGCATATCGGTGACCTCTTCGGGACGCTCGTCAATCAACAACACCATCAGGTAAACTTCCGGATGGTTGGCTGTGATGGCGTTTGCGACCTTCTGGAGCAGGATGGTCTTTCCGGCCTTGGGCGGCGAGGTGATGAGGGCCCTCTGGCCCTTGCCGATCGGCGCCACGAGGTCCACGATGCGGGTCTCGATCTGGTCCGGGGTCGTCTCCAGGGTGAAGCGCTCGTTCGGGTGCAAGGGCGTGAGATCCTCGAAACACACGCGGTCCTGGAGTTTGTCGGGGGGTTCGTCGTTGATGCTCTCGACGCGCAGGAGGGCGAAGTAGCGTTCGTTGTCCTTTGGGGGACGGATGTGGCCGGAGACGATGGTCCCCGTCTTCAGCCCGAAGCGCCGAATCTGGGAGGGGGAGATGTAGATGTCGTCCGGACAAGGCAGGTAGTTGTAGTCGGGGGAGCGGAGGAAGCCAAAGCCGTCGGGCAGGACCTCGAGGACCCCCTCGCCCCTGATCCGCCCGTTTCGCTTCACACGGCTCTCGAGGATCTTGAATATCAGTTCCTGTTTCTTCAGCCCGGTGACGTTCGGGATGCCGTCCTTCTCTGCGAGCTCGTGGAGCTCGTGGATTTTCATCTTCTTCAGGTGGGCGATGTGGAGTTCTTCCGGCGGTTCTTGTTTCGGGCTTTCCTGGGCCTCCTGAGCCTCCTGGGTCTCCTCGGCGGCCTGTTCTTCTTCGGTGAGGATGCCCTCGCCGAAGTTGCGTCCCCCCTTGTTGTTCTTCTTGTCTTTCACTGAGCGAGCAGACTTTGCCATAGTTGTTGCACCTGTTGGAAAGTGGATTCCAATGGGCAGTTTCCATCTATGATGAAGCGTGCGCGCCGGCGCTTGGTCTCCAGAGGATTCTGATGACCCTCGCGCCGGTCGAGTTCCTCGGCGGCCCAGCCCCTGGCTTGCGCACGCGCTAAGCGAACCTCCCTCGGACAATCCACGAAAACCAACACATCACACGCGCCGTCCAGCTCGGCCTCCAGGAGCAGCGGCGCGTCCACGACCACGGCCGCGGTCTCGGCCGAGCGCCGCGCCGCGGCCAGCCGCTCGCGAAGTTCGCCCACGATGGCCGGGTGGGTGATGGCCTCGAGCGCGGCCAGTTCTTCGGGGTTGCCAAAGACCACGCGAGCGAGGCGATCGCGGTCCACGCGGCCGCCCTCGTCGAGCACCTCTCGCCCCCACCGCGCCGCGATCCTGTCGCGGATCGCCGGCTTGTCGAGCACCTCGTGCGCCACCTCGTCGGCCGAGATGGTCGTGGCGCCCAGTTCGGCCAGCATCCTGGCCACGGTCGTCTTCCCGGCCGCGATGCCACCGAGGATGCCGATGACCGGTGGGTCTGTTTTGCCGGTGTTGCTCATGGCACCGCCGACGGCCCTGTGGTTATCTCTCCCGCGCCCCTGGCTCTCCCGAGCCACCCGCATCGCTGATAGCCGGGGCTCTCGCATTCCCTGGCGAAGACCACTGGCCGCTCGCCTCGGCACCGTCGTGAGCGAAGTCTCATTGCAAGTGTCTGTTCACAGCGGAATGCTACAGGAAGACGCTAAAAAGCAGGCTCTCGGAGAAGAAAGGTTGCGGCGGAAATAATCCGGCTGACGCTCCCAGGATTGGGTTCGCAAAACAGCATACCACATCCCCCGCGCCCCTGTCAAGTCCTTTTGGCCCCCGTCGTAATTGTTCGGTGAGGTCGGCGGAGGGAGTGGAAGAACTGCGCCTCGCGTTGGCACACCGCGGGCCGAGACGGCCCGCCTACATCTCGGTGGCACATCCATGAGGAGGCCCGAATTGACAGGGCGCTGGGCCTGCATGGCTTGGGCAACACGCCCTTGCAGCCTCTGCCGCTTCCAAGAGGCAGGACGAGGGGCACGCCTACATCCCTTGGGCCGCAAAAGGCGCCCCGCTAGTCCCATCCGATAGCGACGTTGACATCGCCCCGGCTATCTGGTATCGGTTAGGCGAACCTTGAGCCGGAAGGAGCGGCCGATGGTCAACATGGCTGTGGTCGGCGCGGGGAACTGGGGCAAGAACCTGGTGCGAAACTTCGCTTCCCTGCCCAATGCCCGCCTGCGCTACATCTGCGACCTCGACGAGGCCATCCGCCAGAAGATGGCAGCCACCTACCCCCAGGCCACTGTGGTCGACGACCTCGGGCCTATCCTCGCGGACGACGACCTCCAGGCGGTCGTGATCGCCGTTGATGCCCCACACCATTACGAACTCGCCAGGGCCACCCTCGAGGCGCGCAAACACACCTATGTGGAAAAACCCCTGACGCTCTCCTCCGCAGAGGCCCAGGAACTGGCCGATCTGGCCCAGGCACGCGGCCTGAAGTTGATGGTCGGACACCTCCTGGAATACCACCCCGCGGTCAACTACATCAAGGGCTTGATCGCTCGTGGCGAGCTCGGCCGCCCGCTCTATCTCTACTTCCAGAGGGTCAACCTGGGGATTGTGCGGACCACCGAGAACGCCTGGTGGTCGCTCGCTCCACACGATGTTTCCGTGGCCTGTTACCTCTTCGAGGACCAGCCGGTCAGCGTGTCGGCCAGTGGCCAGGCATACCTC
>CAYYCI010000217.1:1857-7069 GCA_964470215.1 uncultured Planctomycetota bacterium | reverse complement strand
GCTCGGTGCCCGCGATAATGGCCACCCGCACCCTCGACACCCGCCGCGACCGCCTTACCACCATGCTGGTCGTCCCCCTGATGAGTTGTAGCGCGCGATTTGTCATCTACACCGTGTTGGTCGGGGCCTTCTTCGCCGACAGGGTGCTGCTTGACCTGGGCTTGGTGAAACTGCGGCTCCAGCCGGTCATGTACTTCACCATCTACCTGATAGGTGTGGTGCTGGCGGTGGCGATGGCGAAACTCCTCAGAGCGACGCTTCTTCGGGGCGAGACCACCCCGCTGGTCATGGAACTCCCGCCATACCGGCTCCCGACGATTCGAGGGCTGCTCATCCACATGTGGGAGCGGGCCTGGATGTTCATCCGCAAGGCCGGCACGATCATCGTCGGCGTCTCGATTGTTCTGTGGGTCATCACCACCTATCCTCGAAAAGAAAAGTTCGAGGGGGGCTACGAGGCCAGGCTGGCGGGGGCGCGCCAGAAGTTTCGCCAGGGGGTCGAGGCGCTCGCTCCCGTCCTCGGCGCGCCTGTCGAGGCGATGAAGGCACTGGCCGAGGCCGAAATCGAAGGACGAGACCTCCCCCCGGGGAAGGACTTGCCCGCACGCGAGAGGCTGACCCGTTTCATACAGTTCCGCGACGACCTGGCCAGCCTCGAGGAGACTTTCACACGCGAGGTCGAGAAGGCACGGGCGGCGCCCGGTAGCCTGGCCCGGGCCACACTGGCCATTCGCCACAAACATCGCCTCGACGAGTTGCGCCGAGCCGATCGCCGTGCCTACGACGCCGTCGAGCGCTACCTCCACGAGGTCCTGCCCGCGTATCGTTCCGCCCTCGAGGCGATCGAGCACGCCAAAGCTGCCGAACTCCTCGGCCACTCGGTGGCAGGCAGGATCGGCCACGGAATCGAGCCTGTCCTCCGGCCCCTGGGCTTCGACTGGAAGATGGGCACCGCGCTCATAGGCGCGTTCGCCGCCAAGGAGGTGTTCGTCGCACAGATGGGCATCGTCTATGCCGTCGGGGCCGGCGAGGCCAACCGCGCGGCGCTCCGCGCACGCTTGCGCCAGGACTACACTGCCCTCCAGGGTTTCTGCATCATGCTCTTCTGTCTGATAAGCATGCCCTGCATGGCCACGGTCGCCACCACCGCCCGCGAGAGCGGCGCCTGGCGATGGGCGTTCCTCCAACTCGGCGGCCTGACCGCGCTCGCCTACGTCATTACCCTGATCGTTTATCAACTCGGGACCCTCCTGGGCGCCTGAGCCGAAACCCTCCGCCGCGCAGCACGCGCTGGAGGCTTGAGACTATCGGCGAGGCTCACCGTCGGCCCCCCAGCGCACTGTCGTTTTGGCTTTCCTCATAGATGTTCCGCTGCGGCGAACTGTAGGGAGGCCGTGCTCGCGGGCCGCCCTTTGCTTGCCAATCCGAACCGGCCCGCGTAGAATACCCCGCCAACACGACAACTGGTCGTTTTGAGGAGAGATGCTCGTGGGAAAAAGCGCGCGCTGGTCGCTGTGCGCATTGCTGCTGGTCGTTCCCCTGAGCCAAGGGGGCGAGAAGCCCGAGCCGCAGAGGCCAATCGCTCTCCTCGAGGCCGTCAGGCTGGCGCTCGAGCGGAACCTCACCCTTGCCGCTCAAAAACTCGCCCCGAAGATGGCCGACGCGATAATCGTCGAGCAGATGGCCATTTTCGACCCCACGGCCTACGCCAACTTCATCCGCACCAAGAAGAAGGAGCAATCCACCTCGGACCTCTTCGGCGAAATGGAACAAACCGCCCAGGCCACCATCGGCCTCACCAAACTCTTCCCCCCGGGCACCACCGCCGACATCCACCTCGGGGCCTCGCGCGAATGGAACAACTACCCCTTCGTCACCGTCAACCCGGCTTACAACGAGGAATGGGGTATCACCGTCACTCAGCCGCTCCTGCGCGGCTTCGGCATCAGGGTCAACACCGCGGGGATCGCAATCGCGCGTAACGAGCGCAACATCGTCCTCGCGCAACTCCGCGACGCCGCACTCCAGACCGCCGCCGACACCATGAAAGCCTACTGGGAACTCGTCTTCGCCATCCAAAACCGACAACTCCTCCAGCGCTCCCTCGAACGCGCACAGCACCTCCTCGAGGAGGTCCAGGCGCGCGTCGAGGCCGGGGTGCTCGGCGAACGCGACCCCAGCGTCGCACAGGCCAAGGCCGAAGTCTCCATCCGCCAGGAGGAGATCGTCGTGGCCGAGGATGCCATCCGCGACGCCGAGGAACTCCTCAAGACCACGACCGAACTGGCTGCCGACCCCGCAATCTGGAAAACCCGCCTCGTCCCAGTCTCCGAACCGCCAACCGACATTCGCTGCCCTTCCGCCGAGGAAGCGGTCCAGACCGCTCTTCAGAAAAGGCCCGACTACCGCGCCAGCCTCCTGGCGATTCGCTCGCGCGAACTCGAGCTCCTCGTCAGGCGGAACCAAATCCTCCCTAAACTCGACATCGTCGCCGGCGGCGGCCACACCGGCGTCGGCGCAACCTGGGACCAGGCCGACCACAGCATCGGAACACTCGACTACTACAATTGGAGCCTCGGTCTGAACTTCGAATACCCCCTCTGGAACCGAGCCGCGAAGTCACGGGCACGCCAGGCCGACCTCCAACGCCAGCAGGCCGTCATCAACCTCCGCGCCCTCCAGCGCCAGATCCAACTCGAGGTCCGCACCGCGATCCGCCAGGTCGCGACCAACATGGGGCGCTTGCGAGCCGCCGAAGCCTCGGTCCGCGCCGAGGAAGAGCGCCTGCGAGCCGAGGAAATACGTTTTCGAGAGGCCAGAGTCGGCACTGGCCAGGACGTCCTCGACGCCCAGGCCGCGCTCGCACAGGCCGAAATCCGACGCCTCCGAGCGCTCATTGACCTCAACAACTCAGCCGTCGAGGCAAAGCGCCTCATGGGAACTCTCCTCGAGGCCTACAACATCGTCTTCGAGGAGGAATAGCCGTGGCCAGGCCCACCTTCGTCTTCTTCCTCCCTGACCAACTCTCAGCAAAGTGGCTAGAGCCCCCAGCCCTCGATGCCTGCCCGCTGCCCAACCTCGAACGCCTCCGCGCTCAAGGCACCACCTTCACACAGGCTTTCTCCTCGAACCCCCTCTCCATGCCTGCCAGAGCCACCCTCGCCACAGGATTGACCACCCGCGGCCACGGCGTCCTACAGAACGGCTACCAACTCGACCCCACCATCCCAACCTTCATGCAACTCCTCCGCCGCAACAAATGGCGCACCGCCGCATGCGGAAAACTGCACTTCACACCACACTTCCACACCGTGCACCCCGACTACCGCCCGTATGGCTTCGACATCGTCCACAACACCGAAGACCCCCGCGCAGGCGAGTGGCTCGACTGGCTCGAGCGCGACAACCCCGCCCTCCGCGACCCCGCCCTCGCCACCATCTGGGCAACCGCAATCCCCGAACTCGAAAACTACGGCCCCCGCGGCGAAAACATCGCCGAGCGCGCGCGCCAAATCCGCAAAAACTTCAAATGGGCAACCGACCGCTGGCCACAAGCCACACCTGCCTACTACCCCAACCCCCTTCCCGAACGCTACACCCAGACCGCCTGGATCACCCGTCAGGCTCTTGACTTCCTCGACAAGTTCGATCCCTCGGTCCCGCTCCTGCTCCACATCGGCCACGTCCAGCCCCACAGCCCCTCCTGCCCGCCGGAAGAGTACCTCGAGCGCCCCGACCCACGCCTCATCCCAGAGCCGATCCCGCCCGAGTGGGTCCAGGAGAGCGAGCCGCCCGAATGCTTCCCCATCAGCGAGGGCGCCCACAAGGCCATCCCGGACGACTGGCGCCTCCGCCGCCTGTTCTACTTCGCCGACCTCGCACACCTCGACGACCAACTCGGCAAAATCCTCGACGCCCTCGAGGCCTCCGGACGCTGGGATAACACCTACTTCTTCTTCCTCTCCGACCACGGCGAACTCCTCCTCGACCACGGCTTCACCGGAAAGGCCGAACGCCACTACGACGCCTGCGTCCGCGTCCCTCTCGTCATCGCCGGCCCCGGCATCCAGAAAGGCGCAACCTGCGACGCAATCGTCCAGCTCGAGGATATCTTCCCAACTGTCCTCGACCTCGCCGGCATTCCCCTTCCTCAGCCCCCTGTCATGGGCCCGTACCACCGCGGCGAGCCCGAAGCCTACCCTGGCCGCAGCCTCGTCCCACTCCTGCGCGGCCAGCGCCCGCGCGACTGGCGCGACGCCGCCTACATCGAATCCTACAACAACATCCAGTCCAGTTCCCTCTCCTTCTGGGCACGCACCATCCGCACCAGCGAATGGCGCTACACCCTCTACCCTGGCGGCACAGGCGAACAACTCTTCCACCTGCGCACCGACCCCCACGAAACCAGGAATCTCGCCTTCGACCCCCGGCACGCCCACGTCCGGCAGCGCCTGCGCGACCGACTCCTCGAACTCATCATCCTCCAGGACTACCCCCACACCCCCCGCGAGCGATTCGCACTCGGAGTCCATTGAACGAAAGGCCCGCGATGCGCGCCGCCGCTATCGTCCTCGCCTGGTCCTCAGCCCTCGCCGCCGAACTCTCCCTCCAACCCATAACCCGGCAGCCGCGCCAGGGCCAACTCCTCGAGGTCCGTGTCGAGGGCGTCCCGCAATACCCCAATCCCTACGACCCCGCCGTCGTGGCCCTCGACCTCGAAGTCGTCGCACCGGATGGCGACAGTGTGCTCATCCCCGCCTTCCATATGGTCCCATACACCCCACACCGCCAACCCCCCAGGCCGCGCCGCGTCCGAAACATCCGAATCTTCATCAACGCCGCCACCTGGCCCAAAGCCCACACAGTCGAGTTCCTCCTTGACGACATAACCCTCCACGACACCGCCCACGGGCGCACCGTCCTCCTCGACGACTTCGAACGCGGCATCCGCTGGACCACCCAGGCCGCAACCGCCACCCTCGACACCGCCAACCCCCGCAGCGGTCGGCGCGCCCTGCGCGTCCGAATCGCAGTCGGCAACCACCGATGGCCCGGAATCTCCCTCCGCCTCGGGCCAGACGACTGGTCCGCATTCGACCAACTCCGCCTGTGGATACGCCCCATCGCCGGCCTCGACCGAGGCGTCCCCACCATCGAATACTGGACCCCCGACGGCCACAAGGCCCAACAACCCATCCGAGTTGTCGAGAAG
>CAYYCI010000217.1:0-1757 GCA_964470215.1 uncultured Planctomycetota bacterium | reverse complement strand
ATACTGGACCCCCGACGGCCACAAGGCCCAACAACCCATCCGAGTTGTCGAGAAGACTGCACCGGGTCAGTGGCACCAGTTCACCTGGCGCCTCCCCGGCATTCAGCCGCCGCTCGAGTGGCGCCCCTCCGGCAAGCCCTTTTGGCGCGCCCGATTCCGGCCCACCCAAGAAGGCACCTATCGCCTCCGAGCACGCCTCCGCGACAAGCGCCGCGAAAGCCTCGGCCCCTGGACCCAAGTCAAGGTCGCCCCAGGCGATTTCCCCGGCTACCTCCGCCCCAGCCCCGACGACCCCCGCTACCTCGCATTCACCTCCGGCAAGCCCTTCTTCCCCATCGGCATCAACCTCCTCGGCCACGACCTCGACACCTACCGCCGCTACCTCACCCCGCTCGCCGACGCCGGCGGCAATTTCATCCGCATCTGGCTCTCGCCCAGAACCCTCGGCATCGAAACCAAAACCTCCGGGCCCACCCGCTACGCCCAGGACCGAGCCGCACAACTCGACGCCCTCCTCGAACTGTGCCAAAAGCTCGGCATCCGCGTCATGGCCTGCATCAGCGACTTCCGAGAAGTCGCTTCCTTCCACCAAGGCACCGACTGGCCAAACTCCCCCTACAACGCCGCCAACGGAGGCCCATGCCGCCGCGCCGAGGACTTCTTCACCGACCCGCGAGCCAAAGCCCAGTACAAAGCCAAACTCCGCTACCTCGTCGCACGCTACTCCCACTCCCCGAACATCCTCGCATGGGAATTCTTCAACGAGGTCAACATAACCGACGCCTGGCGAAAGAAACCCCAGGCCGTCCGCGACTGGCACGCCGAAATGGCCGCCTACCTCCGCTCCATTGACCCCGCCCGCCACATCATCACCTCCAGCTTCGCCGGCATCCCCGACGACCCCCTCTGGGAACAGCCCCTCATGGAAATCGTCCAACGCCACCAATACACCGACGCACAGGTCTCCTTCACCGACATCGTCGCCTCCGCACACCTGGCCCTCCGCCACCACCGCAAGCCCATCCTCATGGGCGAATTCGGCCGCCGCAAGAACCGCTACGCCACCCTCGACGCCCGCGGCGTCAGCCTCCACAACGCCCTCTGGACATCCGTCCTCGCCGGCGGATGCGGAACCGCAATGTCCTGGTGGTGGCAATGGATCGAAGAAAACAACCTCTGGCCGCAACTCACCGCCATCGCCACATTCGTCCGCGGCATCCCCTGGCCAGCCGAACGCTTCCAACCCCACGCCGCCATCGCCATCCGCGCCACGCCCGACCCCAAGCGCGGCTTCGGCCCCCTCACCTTCGCCCCCAGCACCGCAGGCTTCAGAGCCACTCCCCACGACAAACCTGTCGCCGTCCGCATCAGCCCCGCCGGCAAGCCCGACCGCCCCGACCTCATCCCACGCATCCTCCACGGAACCCGCAACCACCCCGACCTCCACAACCCCCTCACCCTCCACACCAGCTTCCCACGCCCAACCACCTTCACCGTCGAAGTCCGCGGCGTCTCCGGCCACGGCGGAGCCGCACTCCGCATCGCCCTCGACGGCAAAACCCTCCTCCACAAACAACTCCCCGACACCGACCCCGCCGCCACCCAAACGATCACCACCTACAACGCCCCCTACACCATCCCCCTCCCCGCCGGCCCCCACGCAATCGTCGTCGAAAACACCGGCAACGACTGGCTCACCGTCAGCTCCTATCGCTTCGCCTCAGCCCGACCCACGCCCCCGCTGCGGGCATATGCCC
>CAYYCI010000216.1:0-7084 GCA_964470215.1 uncultured Planctomycetota bacterium | reverse complement strand
CCCACCCCACGACCCGGCCCGGGGGAAGTCCTCGCCAGGGTTATCGCATGTGGCATCTGTGGGAGCGACATCGTCGAGTGGTATCGCCTGCCCCGGGCGCCGCTGGTACCAGGCCACGAGGTGGGAGCCGAGGTGGTCGAGGTCGGCGAGGGGGTGAGGAAGTTCAAGCCCGGCGACCGTGTGTTCATCGCGCCCAAGGTGCCTTGTCTTAAGTGCCGCTACTGCCGCGAAGGCCACTATCCCCAGTGCACCGAGGTCAAGGAGCGACTGCCCGGGGCATTCGCCGAATACGTGCTCGTGCCCGGGGTCATCGTCGAGAACGGCACGCTCCACCTGCCCGAGAACCTCACCTATGACGACGCCACGTTCGTCGAGCCTTTGGCCTGTGTCGTCAGGGCTCAGCGGTTGGCGGGGGTGAGGGAAGGACAGAGCGTCCTGGTGCTCGGATGCGGGATGTCGGGCCTCCTCCAGGTCAAACTGGCCCTGGCGCGGGGGGCGCGCGTGGCCGCCGCCGACATCAACCCCGGGCGGCTGGCGCTCGCAGGTGAGTTCGGCGCCGAGGTGACTGTCGACGCGACCGAGGACGTGGCCGGGCGGCTCGTGGCCGAAACCGGGCGACTGGCCGACGTCGTGCTCCTGTGCACTTCCGCCATGCTTGCGTTCGAGGCGGCCTGGCGGGCCGTGGACAAGGGCGGCACGGTCGTCGTCTTCGCCGTCCCGGGACCGGAAAAGGAAATCGTCGTCCCGCTCAACGACTTCTGGCGGAAGGAGATCACGGTCCTGACCTCCTACTACTGCGGCCCCCCCGACTGGGAGGAGGCGCTGGGGCTGATCGCCTCGGGCATCATAACGGTCAGCGAGATGATCACCCATCGCCTCCCCCTCAGCCAGGTGGCCGAGGGCTATCGGCTGGTCCAGGAGGGAAAGGACTCGCTCAAAGTCATAATCAGGCCGAACGATTGAGGGAGCCCGGAGAGACGAGATGCAATTGTCGCACGTGGCGGTGGCCTGCGGCAGCGAGGAGAACGCCGATCGCTTCTACGCGGACCTACTGGGGCTGAAGAAGGCCGAGCCGAAGCGGCTGCCGGTCGCCATAGGTCGCGCGCTCTTCGGCATCGAGCGCGAACTGACGATCATCAACTACCTCGGGGATTCTGCTCGCGTCGAGGTTTTCATCTGCCCCGCCGCGCCGAAGACCGTCGAGCACACCTGCCTGGCGGTGGACGATCTGGGCGAGTTCGTGCGCCGATGTGAGGAATTGGGGATCGAGACCATACGCCTGCCCAAGGGCGACACGATCATCACCTTCGTCAGGGACCGCGACGGCAACCTCTTCGAGATTAAGGAGAAGTAGCCTGTGGTAGCCCTTCTCCCCTCTCCTTCCCGCGCTCGCGCGTGCGAACACCCCCAAATGACGCTCTGCGTCAACGCGGCCGGGTGCTATTTCTCCGGGGCGGCGGCGATGACCTTCCCGGCCTGGGCCTCACAGACGACCCTGATCCCGACGTTGAAGACCGGCTGCCAGGGGTAGTAGGCGAGGCGGAAGGCCGACCTGGCCCGCTTCGGCCTGTCGTAGAACGAGCCGCCGCGGACGACCTTCTTGCCCTCCGGCTTGCCGTCCTCGCGCCCGTCGTTCGGGTCGTAGGGATAGGGCTTGTAGGTGGTGAGGGTCCACTCGAAGACGTTGCCATGCATGTCGTAGAGGCCCCAGGCGTTGGGTTGGTAGCGGCCGCCGTTGGTGGTCACCGAGGCGCCGTCGCTGACGCCGGGGATGTGGGGAATCCACTTGGGGCTGTCGCGGCGACAAAGGACGAGGACCGACCTGTCGGCCAGGTTGGCCCGCCGCGAGAAATCGGCGTTGACGGCGCCATAGTTCAGCGCGGTGGGCGTGCCGGCCCGGCACGCCCACTCCCACTGGGCCTCGGTCGGGAGGGTGAACTTGCGCCCGGTCTTCTTTGAGAGCCAGTAGCAGAACTCCAACGCCTCCTTCCACGAGACCCGGATGACCGGCTGGCGCGGGGTGTTGGCCGGGATGCCGCGGGTGTTCTGGTCCTTGTTGAAGACGCTGATGTAGCCGCTGTCGTGGTAGGGGTCGAAGAGGGCGTATTGCTCGTTGGTGACCTCGATCTTGCCCATGTAGAAGGGCTTTTCGATCTTGACGCGGCACTGGGGGTATTCGTCGGGATAGCCGTCCCAGGCGCCCATGACGAACTCGCCGGACGGGACCAGGACCATCTCGAGGGTTATCTTGTCGGAGAGTTCGATCTTGAGTTCGGTCGGGAGGCCGACGGCTTGTTGTCGCCTCTTGGCCTCGGCGGCGTCGAAGGGCCAGCCGGGCACCTTCCCCGCGAATGGCTTTCGCTGCGGCTCGGGCTGTGGCTTGACGAAGGCGGGGCGGGGGGGCGGCGGCGTGGGATACTTCTCGGGGTCTTCGGGGCGGTTGGCGTAGAGGGTGCGCATCTTCAGGCGTAGGTCGTGGTACTGGCCCGCGATGGCGCGGTGTTCGCTCCAGGTGCCGTGGCAGGGCACGTTGAGATCGATCCACGTGATCAGGCGGTCCCAGGCTTCGGGGTCGAGGCGGACACCGTTGTGGCCCTTCCGGAGCATCTGGACGAGTTCGCTGGTGTCGGCGTGCCATTCGTAGGGTTTCTGGAGATGGTAGTCGCTCTCCGGGCCGGGCCTGCGGACGTAGGGATGGAGGGCGAGGTATGAGTTGATGAACCCGCGGTGGCCGCGGCGGGTATCGGCGAAGTTCGGGATGGTCTTTCCGTCGGGACGGGGCTTGCCGTTGTGGCAGCCGACGCAGTACTTGTCGAGCACCGGCTGGACCTCTCGCAGGAAACTGAAGCCGCGCGCGGGCCCATGCCACGGCGTGATCGGCGTCGGCGGTTTCATCGCGGCGATGGAGCCGCGGGGCGCCGGCGAGGCGTTCTGGCGCTCGTGGCAGCCGATGCAACTCGCCCGCTCGCCCGGCATCGTGGTGTACCAACTCCTCATCACCTGGACGGCCTTTCCCTCGGCGTCGAGGGGCTGGACGGCGATGGGGATGTTGGCCGGGACCTTGAAGAAGGCCGAGCCATCCTCGTAGACGGGGACGGTTCCGAGGATTCGGTGGACGTCCCAGGGGCCATCAATGCCGATGTGGATGTGGCCGCCCATCCTGGGATAGGCGTAGTGGAACTCGAAGAGCCGGAGTTTCTTGATTGTGCCGCGCGGCACCCCGCGAAGGCCGCCGCCGAAATAGACATCGTTGAGATACACCGTGGCATAGTCCTTCGAGAGGTCCACCCTGTCGGGGATGACGGGGGGCTTCGGGGTCTTCCGCAGCGGGATGGGCTCGAAGATGGCCTGGCCGGGCAGGTCGAAGAGTTTGACCATGTTGTCGAAAACGTCCACGAGGTATAGGCCCCAAGGGTCGGCATTGGTCGGCTTGCACGAGACGAGGAAGAACTCCTCGCTGAGGGGATAGGGGTGGAGGAACTTGGGCCAACTGCCGTTGACCAGGCCGTCGCGGATGATGGGGGGGACCGGCTTGCCGCGGCCCGGGATGCGCTGGACCGCGCCTTCGTCCTCGTGTTTGCCCTTCGCGGGGTCGAAGACGACTAACTCGCCCATCCGCGGCACCCCGTGGTGGCCGGAGATGACCGCCACGATCTTCGTCGGGTGGCCGGGTATCGGCCTGGCGTAGAAGATCGAGTTGGGCCAGTAGGAGTTGCTGCCGTAGTATTCCATCTGCTGCGTGCCGTCGGGGTTCATGTGGAAGAGGATGCGGCTGAAGTAGTGGGGGGTGTCCGAATATTCCCATCGCGAGTAGAGCACGCGGCCATTGTTCAACACGGTCGGGCACCAGTTGTGGTCCTGGTCGAAGCACAACTGACGGATTTTCCCGGTCTTCGGGTCGAGCAGGCAGAGGTTCGCCACCGTGTTGCCGCCCCCCACGCAGGGGATGCCCTGGAAGCAGCGGGTGGAGGCGAAGATGATCTTGCCGTTGGGCAGGTAGCAGGCGTCGTAGTTATCCACCTCAGGGTGGGTGCCCGGGGTGACCTGGTGGAGGCCCGTGCCGTCGGTTCGGATTTCCCATATCTGCCATCTGTTGTGGGAGCCGGGCATCGAGAAGAGCATGCGGTCGGCGTCCCAGTGGAGCTCCACGTCCCCAACGAACTCGCCGTTAGGCGGCCTGAAGAGGGTTGTGAGTTTGGGGTTCGGCCCGACGGGCGAGAGGACGGCGATTTCGTTGTCGTAGCCCCTGGTGGGCAAGGCGCAATTGCCCTGCCAGTTCTGGGGCAGGCCCAGGCGGGGCGAGGTCTCGCTCCGGCGCACCACGAGGAGTTTGTCGAAATCAATGAGGGGATTCTCGACCACCAGAGCGCGCAGGCGCAGGTCGCTCAGTTCGCTCCCGAGCCGGGCGAGGGCCTCGAGGGCGGCACCATCGCCGCGGGAGCCGGCGGCCTTCAGGTCCTCGGTCTTCTTCTTCAGCGAGGTCAGGCGAGCGAGGAACTCCTTGCCGTGGCGATACTGCTCCGGGAACTCGCTCGCCAGGCGTTTGATGGCCAACTCGAGGGCCTCGAAGTCGAAAGAGGCGACGAGGCGGGATTTCTCCTGGAGTTGGCGCGACTTGTAGTAGAGCGCGCGCAGGGCGGCAAGGTCGGAGGAGGAGCGGACCTTCGCGGCGAGGTCTTGAGCCTGTTTGCGAATGGCGGAGATGCGGATGACGCGAAGATACCGCGCGGCCAGTTCGCTCAGGTTGCCCGGCTGCCAGTCCTGCTGCCAGATGCGATCGGCCCGCTCCCAGGCCATCTGGGTCTGCAAGGCCGGGTCGCGGAAATCCCTGGCCAGCCACCGCCACAGGTCCTCCCGCGCTCGGGCGGCCGCACGCGATCGCCCCTTGCGCGGTCGAGCCTTCGTGTGGAAATAGAAACTGTGGCCGCCGCCGGTGTTGTGGATTTTCAGCAGCAAGTGGTTCTTGCCCTTGCGGAGCGAGAGCCTCACGGCGCTGCCCCTCGCACCAACACCCAGAACGGTCCGGTGGGAGAGCAGCAGTTTGCCGTTGAGCCAGACCTTGATCCCATCGTCGCTGCCGAAGTAGCCAGTGATGACCGTGGGCCGGGAAGCGGTGATCGTGCGGTAGAGATAGTTGGCACCGTTGGTGTTCGCCACCAGGCCATGCATCTCGCCATCGAGGAACGTCGGGCGGGCGACCCAGCGGTGCCCGCCACACGGGGCGGCGAGCACGCGCTCGACCGAGACCCCCTCGAGTTCGGCCGCGACGTCGTCGAGTTTGAACGCCTTCTCGTTCTCCGGCGGGAAGGGGAAATCGAAGCCGTTCTTGCCCTTTGGCGGGTAGAAAGGCCCGATCAAGTACCACCTGCCGAGGGCGGCTCTTCCGACCCTCGAGGCGGTGGTCGCGGCGGACTGCTTGGCCTCCAGGCGCATCAGCGCCTCGCGGGAGGCCAGCATGGTCTCCTGCCAAGTGGCTTTCTTCACGTAATAAGGCGGCGGGGCCGCACTGGCCAGAACGCTCAAGGCAGCGAGAACGACGATGCATTTGGCCTTCGACACGGGCAATCTCCACTCAATTGTTCGCCTTGATGGCCCAAGTTGAAATGTCATTACATTATGCCCTATAAGCACCGAGAGGTCAAAAGCCCAACGCCGCGCTATCGTGCCTGGATGTCGTAGCAGAAGAGGAAGTCGCCGTGGCGGACGTACAGCCGCCCGCCGCAGACCACGGGGTGCGCCCACACCGGCCCACGCCCTTTCCGCGGGATGCGGAACGTGCTCACGAGATCGAAACGGTCGGCTCTGGGTCGGACGAGGGCTACCTGGCCGCGGTGGTTCACGAGATAGAGATGGCCGTCGGCATAGGTCAGCGAGGCGCGGCCGATCCCCTTTCCACCATAGGTCCGATTGCCAGTCTTCCACTCGAGGACCGCCCACGGGACCCCGGCCGCACTGTGGCACGAGCCGTAGACGTGGCCGTCGAGGAGGACGGCGTGTTCGTGCTGGATGTCCATCTTCGTCGTGTGCCAGAGTTGCTCGACCCCCACGCGCCCGCCTTCGACGACCAGCCTCAAGAGCCTCGAGCCGGTGGTGCGCGTGGAGACGAAGATGCAGCCATCGCGGTGGATGGGCGTCATGATGTTCTCGTCGAACGGGGTCTTGTGTGGGACCTTCCAGAGCAACTTGCCGGTCTCGGCGTCAACGCCGACGATTGACTTTGCCATCAGGGTGACGATGATCCGCGCTCCCTGGTATTCGACCAGGATGGGAGAGCAATAGCCTGGCTTGTCGCCTGTGCCGCGGCAGGTCCAGATGGTCTTCCCCGTCGTCTTGTCGAGCGCGGCCAGGCCGATCTCCTCGCCTCCGGGCGTGCAGATGACCTTCTGGCCGTCAATGAGAAGCGATTCGGCAAGGGCCCACGAGATGTTCCTACCCTTGAACCTCTCGAGGATGTTCACGTGCCAGAGGACCTTTCCCGTCCTGGCGTCCATGCACACGACGTCGCCGTCGGCGTTCTCGTGGTAGAGGCGGTCGCCCTCGATGGTCGGGGTGCTGCGGGTTCCCGGGTGGGAGCGCTTGTAGGCGGGGCCGTTGGGCGCCTGCCACCTGACCTTGCCCTCGAGGTCGAGGGCGGTGATCATGGTCTTCTCGCCGACGTTTCCGGTGGTGTAGATGAGGCCGTTGGCGATGGCGACGGTCGAGAAGCCGAAGCCGATCCCGGAGGCTGTCCAGAGCAACTTCGGGCCGCCCTCGGGCCACGACTTCAGCAGCCCGGTTTCGGTCGAGATGTTGTCGCGGCGCGGCCCGTGGAATTGCGGCCACTCGGCCCCTGCCGCGCCAACCACCATGACCAGCAACAGGAGCGAACAATTCCGCGCTCGCATCACGACAATCCCTCGCTTCAACCTTCTAGCCACCACTGGCGAATATACCCCACGCCCCCATGTCAAAACAAGTCGCGAAGCGTTTTGGTAAAAGGTGGGGCGTGCAAACTCGCACGCGGGAGTCCTGGCCGCCCTTTGGGGACGGGGGGTTGCTGCCGCCATGTCCACGTCTTCTAAGCGGGTCGTCTCGGCTCGCGTCG
>CAYYCI010000215.1:3474-7092 GCA_964470215.1 uncultured Planctomycetota bacterium | reverse complement strand
AAGCGGATCATTGATATCGAGGAGCCGACGGCTCAAACCGTGGACGCCCTCCACCGGCTGGTGATGCCCGCCGGGGTTGATATCAAGATCAAGGCGTGAGAGAACCATGAGACCCGCTCTCCTGGGAATGAAGCTGGGCATGACCCAATTGTGGGATGAGGACGAGGTGCTGCGCCCGGCAACGCTCCTGCGCGTCGGGCCGTGCGTGGTTCTCCAGGTGCGGACCCCGGAGCGCGATGGCTACTCGGCTCTTCAGCTGGGCTTCGACGACAAGAAGTTCCGCCGCCGCCACGGCAAGGGCGAGCGGCGGCGGCCGGTCGAAAGGCGCGGGGCCACCAAGCCGGAGATCGGCCACGCGCGAAAGGCCGGCGCCACCCCGAAACGATTCATCCGCGAAGTCCGCGTCGAGCCCGACCACGGCTACGAGGCCGGCCAGGAGTTGACCGTCGAGTTGTTCTCCGAGGTCAGCCACGTGGACGTTATCGGGACGACGAAGGGGAAGGGCTTCCAGGGGACGGTCAAGCGCCACGGATTCGGACGCGGGCCGGAGACCCACGGGTCAATGAATGTCAGGAGGCCTGGCTCGATCGGCCAGGCCTCCAGTCCTTCGCGTGTCTTCCCCGGCACACGGATGGCGGGTCGAATGGGGGGCGTCCGCCACACCGAGCAGAACCTGAAGGTTCTGAAGGTGGACGCCGAGCGGAACCTCCTTGTGGTTTGTGGAGCGGTGCCTGGCCCCGTCGGCGGTTATGTGGTCGTGCGGCCGGCGCTGCGGTTGGCCGCGGGAGCCAAGCGATGATCGAGTTGCCTGTCCACGATCGCACCGGCGCGGTGGTCGGCAGCGTTGTGATAAACGAGGCCGACTTCGGGGGAGAGGTGCGTCGTGAGGTCCTTCGTCAGGCGATCTTGATGTATGAGGCCGCCAGGCGGGTGGGAACGGCCTCGACGAAGACCCGGGGCCAGGTCAAGTCCTCACACCGCAAACCGTGGCGACAGAAGGGCACGGGGCGCGCCCGAGCGGGCTTCCGTGGCTCGCCGATCTGGCGTGGGGGCGGCGTGGTCTTCGGGCCGCATCCACGCGACTATCGCTTCAAGATGCCGAGGAAAGCCGTGTGGCGGGCTACCGCCTCGGCTTACCTGGCCAAGCTCCAGGATGGCGAGGTCGTGGCGATTGACCAACTGGTGGCCGAGGAGCCGAAAACGCGGGAGATGGCGGCCACATTGAAGAATCTGGGGATCGAGCGGACGTGTCTGGTGGTCATCGAGCACCACGACACGAAGATCTGGAAATCGGCCCGGAACATACCGGGCATTTCGGTCAAGCCCGTGGCGGAGGTCAACGCCCACGACCTCGTGCGCCACCGCCAGTTGCTCATAACGCGCGCGGCGCTCGAGGCGCTCGTCGCGACGATGCAGCGGCGATTCGCAAGGCCACAGGCCGTCGCCGCCGAGGGGGAAGGGTGAGCCATGCGCGACCCGCGCCAGATAGTGTTGCGTCCGCTGCTCAACGAGAAAGGCGAGATTCTCAAGGAGACGGTTCGCGCCTATCCGTTCGAGGTGGCGGCGGATGCGAACAAGGTCGAGATTCGCAAGGCCATCGAGGCGATCTTCGAGAACGTCAAGGTCGTGAAAGTGCGAACTATGAACCGCCAGGGCAAGCGCCGGCGTCGCCGCTACAAGACCGGGCGGACCCGGCAGTGGAAGCGCGCTCTGGTTTTCATCTCCCGGGATAGCACCCTGGAGGTCTGAGAGGAAGGGCGATGGCCATCCGACAACGCAAGCCGACGACGCCCAGCAACCGCTTCACGACGCTCGACGACTTCTCCGACATCACGAAGACCGAGCCGGAGAAGTCGCTCCTCGAGCCCCTCAAGAAGAGCGGTGGGCGGAATAATAGAGGCCGCATCACCTCGCGTCGGCGTGGTGGCGGCCACAAGCGCATGTACCGCCGCATTGACTTCCGCCGAAACAAGGACGGGGTTCCCGCCAGGGTGGCGGCGATCGAATACGACCCGAACCGCTCGGCCAGGATCGCGCTCCTCCACTACGCCGACGGCGAGAAACGCTACATCCTGGCCCCGAGGGGAGTCGAGGTTGGCCAGACGGTGGTCTCGGGCGAGAGGGCCGAGCCGAAGGTGGGCAACTGCATGGAACTCCGCCACATTCCAGGCGGCATGCCCATCCACAACATCGAGCTGCGGCCAGGTCGCGGCGGCCAACTCGTTCGCTCGGCCGGCCTGGCCGCCACCATCACCGCCAAGGAGGGTGACTACGCCCATATAGTGCTGCCTTCGGGCGAGGTGCGCAAGGTCCACCTGAGTTGTCGGGCCACGATCGGCCAGGTCAGCAACGTCGAACACGCCAGCCGCTCGCTGGGCAAGGCGGGGCGCAACCGTTGGCTTGGCCGCCGGCCGCGGGTGCGCGGGGTGGCGATGAACCCGGTGGCGCATCCGATGGGCGGCGGCGAGGGCCGCAGTTCCGGCGGTCGCCACCCGTGTTCGCCCTGGGGCAAGCCGGCGAAGGGCGGGAAGACCCGCTCCCCGCGCAAGCCCTCGAACGCCATGATCGTCCGCCGCAAGCAGAAGAAAAAGCGCGGCTGAGAAAAAGGATAGCAGATGTCGCGTTCGGTCAAAAAAGGCCCGTATGTGGACGCCAAGCTCCTCAGGAAGGTGCTGCGTCAGCGGAACGAGGGGAGCCGCGAGCCGATCCGCACCTGGGCGCGCGCCTGCACCATTGTGCCCGAGTTCGTCGGCCACACCTTCCTTGTCCACAACGGCAAGACCTTCATCCGGACCTTCGTGACCGAGAACATGGTGGGTCACAAACTCGGGGAATTCGCCCCGACACGGACATTCCGCGGCCACGCGGGACGGAAGCAGCGGCGTTGAGGTTGGAGAGCGCGATGGAGTTCAGGGCCACGCATCGCTTCGCGCGGATTTCTCCGACCAAGGTCCGCCCTCTGGCGCGGATGATCGAGGACATGCCCCTAAACCAGGCCCTCACCGTCCTGGCGCTCGACCGCCGGCGAGCCGCCACCATGCTGCGCAAACTCCTCACCTCCGCCTGGGGCAACGCCCAGGAGAAGGACCCCGGACTGGACGAGGAGGACTTCTACGTGAAAAGCGCGCGGGTGGACGGTGGCCCGATGCTCAAGCGCCTGAGACCCCGCAGCATGGGGCGGGCCAACATCATCCGCAAACGGACCTCACACATAACCATCGTCCTCAGCGATGGCGAGGATGAGTTTTAGGCGAGCGAGATGGGCCACAAGGTCAATCCAATCGGGCTGCGGATCGGGATAGTCGAGGACTGGCGCTCGCGCTGGTACGCCGACAAGAAAACCTTCGGCCGCTACGTGGTCGAGGACGAGCGCATCCGCCGTTACATCAAGGCCAGGTTCTATTACGCCGGGGTAGCCCGCATCGACATCGAGCGGACCCGCGAACAGGTCAAGGTGGTGATCTACGCCGCCAGGCCCGGGATCGTGATCGGGCGTCGCGGGGCCGAAGTCGAGCGCCTCAAACACGACCTCGACGCCCTCACCGGTCGCGACGTGCAGTTGGCGGTCGAGGAGGTCCAGGAGCCGGAGCTGGAGGCCCAGTTGGTGGCCGAGGGCAT
>CAYYCI010000215.1:0-3374 GCA_964470215.1 uncultured Planctomycetota bacterium | reverse complement strand
GAAGGAGGAAAGCCGTGCCGCTGATGCCCAAGCGGGTTAAGTACCGCAAGAGCCAGCGCGGACGGGTCAGAGGAAAGGCCACCCGGGGCAACTACGTGGCCTTCGGGGAATTTGGCCTCCAGAGCCTCGAGCCCGGCTGGATCACCGCGCGTCAACTCGAGGCCGGTCGCGTGGCCGCCACCCACTTTCTCCACCGCGAGGGGAAACTCTACCTGCGAGTCTTCCCACACAAGCCCATCTCGAGCAAGCCCCTCGAGACACGAATGGGGAAAGGCAAGGGCGAGACATCCCACTGGGTGGCCGTGGTGAAGGCCGGGACGGTGGTCTACGAGTTGGGAGGCGTCCCGGAGGACGTGGCCCGTCAGGCCCTCAACCGCGCAGCTCGCAAGATGCCGGTGCGGACGCGCTTCATCACGCGGAGGCACAGGGCATGAAGCCGGCTGAGCTACGTCGCCTGACCGACCAGGAACTCCTGCGCGAGTGTGAGGACCGGATGCGCGAACTGTTCAACCTGCGCTACCAGGCCGGCACCGAACAACTCGACAACCCGGCTCAGATACGGCAGTGTCGCCGCGAGGTCGCCCGGATCAAGACCATCCTGCGCGAGCGCGAGCTCGAGAGGAGGAGGAACCAGTGACCAGGGGGCGACGCAAGACCGCGATCGGAGTGGTGATCAGCGACGCGATGGACAAGACGATCACCGTTGCCACCCAGCGCCACGTCCTCCATCCGCGCTACAAGAAGACCATCAAGGCCACCACCCGCTACAAGGCTCACGACGAGAACAACGAGGCACGGGTGGGCGACAAAGTCCTGCTCATGGAGACACGGCCGCTCAGCAAGACCAAGCGCTGGCGGCTCGTCCAGATACTAGAACGCGCGCGTGGAGCACAGGAACGACCATGATCCAGATGGAGACCCGCCTCAACGTGGCCGACAACACAGGGGCCAAGGAGGTGGCCTGCATCAAGGTCCTTGGCGGCTCGAAGCACCGCTACGCCAACATCGGCGACATCATCGTCTGTAGCATCAAGAAGGCGATGCCCGGCGGCGCGGTGCGCGAGGGCGACGTGGTCCGAGCCGTCGTCGTCCGCTCCCGCAGGGGCGTCCGCCGCGAGGACGGCTCCTACGTGAAATTCGACTCCAACGCCTGCGTCCTGATAGACAACGAGCGCAACCCGCGCGGCACCCGCATCTTCGGGGCCGTCGCCCGCGAACTGCGCCAGAAGAACTTCATGAAGATCGTTTCGCTCGCCGCCGAGGTGGTCTGAGCGAGCCCTGGAGGTGGCCCGAGATGGTCATCCGCAAGAACGACACGGTGGTTCTAATCAAGGACATCACCTCGTGCCATAACGCCGAGGGCACACCCGTGACCGCCGAGGGAGAGCGAACGCGGGTCCTCGCCGCCTTGCCGAAGGAAAACAAGGTGATCCTCGAACACTGCAACTATCGCTGGCACCACGTCCGCCCGAGCCAGGACCACCCTCGCGGGGGCAGGGTCCAGCGAGAGGCCCCCGTCCACGTCTCGAACGTCCTCCTTTACTGCGAGAAGTGTCGCCGCGGCACGCGCGTGCGCTTCGAGCGCCGCGAAGGCAAGAAGGTGCGGGTGTGTGTCCGTTGCGGCGGGGTGATCCCGGTGGTGTTGTGAGACCATGGCTCGACTGCTAGAGCGTTACAAGAACGAGATCGTGCCAAAACTGATGGAGCGGTTCGGCTACAAGAACCGCCTGGCCGTGCCGCGCCTGGACAAGATCATCGTCTCGATGGGAATCGGGAACGGGCGAGAGGACAAGACGCGCCTCGAGCAAGGCATCCGCGACCTGGCCCTCATCACGGGCCAGCGGCCCGCCGTGCGGCGGGCCCGAACCAGCGTGGCCGCATTCAAAATCCGCCGGGGATACCCTGTGGGCCTGATGGTCACACTGCGGGGGCGGCGGATGTATGAGTTTCTCGACCGCCTGGTCTCGGTGGCGATACCACGCCTTCGAGACTTTCGCGGCCTGTCCACCTCGGCCTTCGACGGCCACGGGAACTATTCGCTGGGCATCGGCGAGCAGCTGGTTTTCCCGGAAGTCAACGTCGACGAGGTGGAGGTTGTCCAAGGAATGAACATCACGATCTGCACGACGGCTCGCGGCAGAAGGGCGGACGAGGAGGCCCTGGAGCTGCTCAGCGAGCTCGGGATGCCGTTCCGCAGGAGTTGAGGATGGCGCGCAAGGCGCTGATCAACAAGGCCAAGCGCAAGCCCAAGTTTTCGACACGCACGGTGAACCGTTGCGAACTCTGTGGGCGACCGAGGGCCTACTATCGCAAGTTTCGCATCTGCCGCATCTGTTTCCGCACCCTCGCCTCCAAGGGACAGATTCCCGGGGTGAGGAAGGCCAGTTGGTAGGCGCCGGCCGCCGGCTCGAAAGGTCTCGGCCATGATGACCGACCCGATAGCAGATATGCTCACGAGAATCCGAAACGCCCTCCGCGCCGAGAAGCAGACCGTCGAAGTCCCTGCCTCGAAGGTCAAAGTCGGCATCGCCAGAGTGCTCAAGGACGAGGGCTACATCAACGATTTCCGTCTCCTCGATGTCGGCCCACAGGGCATCCTGAGAATCTACCTGAAATACGGGCCGGAGGGCGAGATGGTCATCACGCGAATCCAGCGGGTCAGCAAGCCCAGCCGCAGGGTCTACCGCGGGGTGGACGACCTGCCGCGGGTCCGCAACGGGCTGGGCATTGCGGTGGTCTCGACCTCCAAGGGCATACTCAGCGACCGCGAGTGTCGGCGCGAGCGGGTCGGAGGAGAGGTCCTGTGCACCGTCGAGTGAACATTCAGGGCCACGGAGCCGCATAGATGTCCCGAATCGGTAGCCAACCCGTCCCACTGCCCGATGGAGTCGAGGTCGCCGTAGATGGCGGGCTGGTCCGGGTCCGCGGACCACTGGGCGAATTGACCCAGCCGGTGGACAGCCGGCTGAAAGTCCTCGTGGACTCAGCCAGGCGTCAGGTGCGGGTCGAGAGGCTGAACAACGAGCGACAGACCCGCGCCCTTCACGGCCTGCTGCGAAACCTCATCGCCAACATGGTCGTCGGCGTCACAAAGGGCTACACGAAGACCCTCCAGGTCGTGGGAGTGGGCTACTCGGCAAAACTTCAGGGCAACAAACTCGTCCTCGAGCTCGGCTACTCCCATCCCGTCACCGTCGAGGTGCCGGATGGGCTGAAGATCGATCCCCCCGAGACCAGGAACATGCTCATCGTCGGGGTCGGCTCGGTGCCCTGTGTGACGCTGAGAATCCACGGGATAGACAAGCAGAAGGTTGGACATTTCGCGGCGAGCGTCCGCCGGCTCAAGCCCCCGGAGCCCTACAAGGCCAAGGGCA
>CAYYCI010000214.1:0-7096 GCA_964470215.1 uncultured Planctomycetota bacterium | reverse complement strand
TTCCCCCGTCGGCGGTGGCCTTGAGCCTCGAGGAGGCCCGCAGACGCGCCGCCGAGATCGGCTACCCTGTCGTCGTCCGCCCGGCCAGGGCGCTCGGCGGGCCGACTGTGGACGTGGTTTACGACGAGGAACAACTCCGCGCTTTCCTCGCTGCGGTTCGATGGTTCTCTCGACCGCCCGAAGTCGGGCCGACATACATCGAGAAATATCTCGAACACGCCATCGAGGTCGAGGCGGACGCCGTGGCCGACGGCAAGCAGTGTCTGATCGGCGGGATCATGGAACACGTCGAGGAGGCCGGTGTCCACAGTGGCGACTCCGCCTGCTCCCTCCCCTCGGTCACCGTCACGGGGCGGTTAGTCGAGGAGGTCAGGGAACAGACCCGCGCCCTGGCTCTCGGGCTGGGCGTTCGCGGCTTCCTGAACGCCCAGTTCGCCATTCGCGACGACGACGTTTACCTCCTCGGCCTCGAACTGCGGGCGAGCCGCACGGTGCCGTTCGTGAGCAAAGCGACGGGGCTTCCATTGGCGGCTGCGGGTGCGCAGGTGGCCCTGGGGCGCTCGCTGGCCGAACTCGGCCTGGGCGATGTGGGCGAAGGCCCCTACGTGGCAGTCAAGCAGCCGGTCTTCCCGTTCCGACGCTTCCCCGGTGCCGACGCCGTCCTCGGGCCGGAGATGAAGTCCACCGGGGCGGCGATGGGGGTGGACACGTCGTTCGGTCTCGCCTACGCCAAGAGTTGTCTGGCCTGTGGTCAGCGTCTTCCCCTCCACGGCACCGTCTTCGTCTCTGTCCGCGACCGCGACAAGCGCGAGATGGTCTTCATAGCCAAGAAACTCGAAGACCTCGGCTTCGATCTGGCCGCCACCCAGGGCACCGCCACTGTCCTGGGGCGAAACGGCCTCAGGGTCCAGAAACTCCAGAAGGTCTCCGTCGGAAGGCCCAACGTCCTCGACCTGATGAAGAATCGCCAGGTCAAGGTCGTCATCAACACCGTCAGCGGGAAAAACCCCCGGCGCGACGAGGTCTATATCCGTAACCAGGCGATTGCCAACAACATCCCGCTGATAAGCAGCATTAGCGCGGCAGCGGCATTCGCAAACGGGATCGAGGCGTTGTGGAAGAGCGGCCTGGGCGTCCGTCCCGCCTCCGAACTCGTTCCGAGGACCGCCCCCAGCCCTTGACGCGCCGCGTTAGGGATCACTCTCCCGCGTTCGCCGCCACGATCGAGTTCATCCACTCGTCACGCCGCAACAGGCGCGGGTCCCTGAAGCCAGCCTCGGTCAGCCACCCGGCCATCTCCTCGAAGGTGTAGGTCGCGCCACCCGGGGTGTTCACGAGCATATTGATGGCGAAAAGCGCGCCGCCAGGCGGATGCACACGGTCGGGCGCCATCACCACGTCGCGGATCAGCACCCTGCTACCGGGGACGAGGGCCGCTCGGGTTTTCTCTAACAGGAGGCGGTTTTCCTCCGGCGAGTTCTGGTGGACAACCCCGCTCAGCCACGCGAGGTCCGCGCCCTGCGGCAATGCATCCCTGAGATAGTCGCCGGCCACCAGGGTCACCCTGTCGCCCATGCCCGCGGCCTCGAGGCGTTTGCGCGCCAGCGGGATGACCTCTGGCAGGTCGAAGAGAGTGGCCCGCGAACCCGGCACCGCGCGGAGGAAGGCGAGCGTCCAGGTGCCGGAGCCCCCGCCCACGTCGAGCAAGTGGTTGAACTGCGGCGGCCCGAGTTCACGCACCAACGCATCCGCCATCGGATCCGATATTTCGTCCATAGCACGGATGAACGCCTCGCGCTCTTCTTCCGGCGAGAGGATAGAGGGAACGGCCGGCGCCGGCTTGCCTTCGCGGACGACCCTCGAGAGTTGCGCCCAGCGGCGAAGACACCGCCCTAGATGGCGGACCATGGAAAAAATGCGATTCCTCCCTTGGCGGGTAAGGGTGTCGGCCACGTCGGGCGGGGCCTGGTAGGCATCTCCGCCCTTGTCCAGAAAGCCGATGGCCGCGAGTGCGTCGAGCAGGATGGTTGTGCCACGAGGGTCCGTGCCGAGCCGCCTCGCCACCTCGTCGGCGCGCAGGGCCTCCCGCCCGATAGCCGAGAAAACGTCCAGTTCCGCGGCCGCGATCACCACACAAGCCTTCTGGAACCCCCAGGCGAGTTGATGCACGGCCCGCGGTGTCCAGGTCTGCCTCATGGGTCTTCTCCTCAAAGCCGTGCCGATCAATGTTACTTCGCTCCGGCATCAGGCGCAAACCGGCCATCACCGGGCGCTCGGCAGGAGGGCGGGACGGCGCGATGAGAATCGCCGCCTAAACCGCTTCCCTCGGGCGCTTGCCCATCGCCTGGGAATCTGTTAAATGCGACAGGAACACGCGATTCAGGTGGTGAAGGCAGTCATCAATGGATTCTACAGGATCGCACAGCACCGAGGCGGATGTTGTCCCTCGCGCCGCGCCGCTGGCCACTGCGTGGCGCGACCTGGCAGCCGTCATGAGCATCTCGTTCCCAGTCATCATGGCCATGGCGTCCCACACCCTGATGGGTTTCGTGGACACGTGGCTGCTCGCCGAGTACGGCCGCGACGAGGTGGCGTCGGTCGGGGCGGCGGGTTCGGTGGTCTTTGTCTTCATCGCCTTTGTCTTCGGCACGTCGAACTGCACGAGCGCCTTCGTCGCCCAGAGCCTGGGTCGGGGCAGCCCGGGCGATTGCTCGCGCTATGCGTGGCAAGGCGTCTATTTCGGTCTCCTCGCCCAGGTTGCACTGCTGCCCGTCATTGTGCTGGCGGGTCACATCTTCGCGGCCTTCGGCCACGAGTCCCAGATCCAGGCGATGGAGACCATCTACTTCCGCCTCCGGCTGCTTCACGCTGCGGGGACCGCCGCCTACGCTGCCCTCACCTCGTTCTTCCAGGGGGTGGGCAAGCCGGTCATTCCGATGTACGCCGCGCTGATCGCCAACGTCTTCAACGCCATCCTCGACGCGGTGTTGATCTTCGGCCTGTGGGGCTTCCCCGAGATGGGGATCACGGGGGCCGCGCTCGCCACCGTGATCGCCAGTTACTTCCAGGTCGCCTTGCTCTTCGCGTGGTTCTTCGGCGGCACGATGCACGAGGCGTTCGCCACACGCACCCACTGGCGCCCCGACCTTGCGCGATTCGCTCAACTAATGCGCATCGGTGCGCCGGCCGGGCTGAGTTTCATGCTCCACACGGCCAGTTGGGCCATCTTCACGAACATTCTCATCGGGCGCCTCGGCAGCGACATCCTGGCCGCCAACAACATCACCCACGCGATCATCCGCCTGTCGTTCATGCCGGCGATCGGGGTGAGCAAGGGGGTGACGGTGTTGGTGGGGCAATCAATCGGCCGTCGCAACATCCCGACCGCGAAACGCCGAGCCTACGCCGGCATGGCGCTGGCCATGCTCTACATGACCCTCATGGGCCTGCTCTTCGTCCTCTTCAGAGGCCAGATCATCCGCCTGTTCCGCAACGAGCCCCAGATCGTCGAGGCAGGCACGAGGATGCTCATCCTCGCGGCGGTCTTCCAGGCCTTCGATGCACTGGGCATCGTGTCGTACGGCGCCCTGCGGGGTGCCGGCGACACCCGCTTTCCGGCCATCGTGGACGTTGCCTCGGGGTGGCTCTTGCTCCTGCCGCTGGGCTACGCGTTGACCTTTCCCCTTGGCCTCGGCTACGTCGGGGCATGGGCCGCTGCCGCCTTCCAGATAGCGGTCGTCGGGGCCATCTTCTTCCTGAGATTCATCGGAGAGGCCTGGCGGAAAATCGATATCTTCGCCACCAGGAAGCCGCCCCGAACGCAATGACGGACCCGCGGTCCTGACACCGCAGGCAGGATGGGCTTTCCCACGCTGTTTTGCACTGCGGCTTCCCAATGCAGGACGTAGGGCGTGCAAACTTGCACGCGGAATCCCGTCCCCGCAGGTGCGTCCCCGCGCCGCGTCACTTGGTGTTGTAGGGGCACGGCGCTGCCGTGCCCCTGGCCGCGGGCCGAGACGGCCCGCCTACAACTCGACGAACGCGCGTCGTGAGCATCACCGTGTAGGCGGGGCGTCTCGCCCCGCGTTATGACCACCGGGCGGTGTAGGCGGGGCGTCCCGCCCCGCGTTGCACAGGCTAGAAAGCCTGTGCCACCGTGAAATCTCCATTGGAGGCTGGAAAGCCTGTGCCACCTGAGAGGCAGGAATGGGCTGGAAAGCCTGAGACTATGAAGGAAACCCGCGTGTAGCCTTGAAAGGGATCCGGGGCTGTGGGTTTTGGCACGCTGTTTTGCACTGTGGGTTCCCAATGCAGGCGCGTGCGTTGCGAGAAGGGTGCCAAAGGCCATTCCCTGCTGGTTGGCCGCGCGGTGCTTGACATCGGGGCGCGCGGGGCGCTAAACTTTCCCCGGCTAGTAGGAGAGGGAGCGGGTGTCGAAGCCTCCGAGCGCGTTCCACGATCTCATCGGAGATATCCGGCGGATCAAGGAACACCGCGACCCGGCGCCGCTCTTCGGGGCCGTCGAGGGCGATCTGCTCAACGGCGACTATCACTTCACGACCTCGGAGGCGACGCTGAACTTCATGAGCCGGAGGATCGAAAACGCCTGTTTCACCGATCCGGGTCGCTGCACCCTCTATTCGGTTTTCCGCCGCCTGAGCCTCCTCGAGCCCCATCTCGACCACTACCGGCGGCTTGCCGAAGCGGCCAGGCGCATCTACATCATCGGGGTGCCCGACGTCGAAGTCGAGCCGTTCGCCAAGAATGTCCACATCCTGACCGAGGGCGCCGACCTCCTGCGGAACAACTGGGTGACGATCACGATAAGCCGCGACATCCACATGACCCTCCTGGCCGAAGAGTTGCCGCCGGAGGGCGAGGAGCGGTGCTACGTGGGCTTCTACACCGACAGCCGCGCTCTGACCCGCCGGGTGCTTCGCCAACTTGTCGAGATGGGCATCATCGGCCAGCCGGAACTCTTCCGCGAGGAGCAACTCGAGCTCGGGGGCGGAACGCCCCTCCCCTGAGCTGCCTCTGCCATGCCTCGAACCTCGGCCCTCCAGGACAAACTCCGCGAAGTCCCTGAAGCCTGTGGCGTCTATCTGTTCAAGGATCGCCGCCAGAAGGTGATCTACGTCGGAAAGGCCGTGAACCTCAGGAGCCGCGTCCGCTCATACTTCCAGGCCACCGGCGACCAGCGACCCCTCGTCGAGCACCTCCGCCCCCGCATCGCAGACCTCCACTGGGTGGTCGTGGCCAACGAGAAAGAAGCGCTGATCCTCGAGAACAACCTCATCAAGCAGTTCAAGCCCCGCTTCAACATCAATCTGAAGGACGACAAGACCTTTCTGAGCATCCGGCTGGACCGCCGCAAGCCCTTCCCTCGCCTCGAACTGGTACGGCGGTACAAAGAGGACGGCGCGCGCTACTTCGGACCCTACTCCTCCGCCGCTTCCGTCCGCGAGACCCTCAGGATCGTCAACGCCGTGTTCCCGATTCGCAAGTGCCCGGAGGGGGTGTTCCGCAACCGCACGCGCCCTTGTCTCTACCACGAACTCGGCCGCTGCCTCGCTCCATGTGTGGGTCTGTGTGACGAGGGCACCTACGCGGAACTGCTCGACGAGGTCGAACTTTTCCTCCGGGGAAGAAACCAGGAGTTGGCCGAACGCCTCCGGCGGCTGATGAAGGAGGCGGCGGAGCGCCGCGAGTACGAACTGGCCGCCAGGTTCCGCGACCAACTCGCCGCCGTCGAGAAGACAATTGAGCGACAGGTCGTCGCCGCCAGCCAGAGCACCGACCGCGACGCCTTCGGCTTCTACAAGGAGGGCGACATCATGCAGGTCCAGGCCCTCCTGGTGCGAAGGGGAAAACTCGAGGACGTCCCGACCTACACCTTCGACACCCGCGGCCTGGATGCCCGCGCGGCCTTCGAGGAGTTCCTCAAGCAATTCTACGGCCGCAGCCGATTCATCCCGAAGGAGGTGGTCGTCCCCGTCGAACTCGCCGATGCCGCGCCCATCGCCGAGTGGCTCTCGGAGCGGCGCGGCAGCAAGGTCGCCATCGTCGTCCCCAAGCGTGGCGACAAGGCCCGCCTGGTCGAAATGGCGACCAGGAACGCCGAGAGTTCCTACCGCGCGGCCCACGCCTCCGAGGACCACCGCCGACGCGTCCTCGAGGGCCTGAAGGCCGCGCTCGGCCTCAGAAAACTCCCCGTGGCGATGGAGTGCTTCGACGTCTCGAACATCGCTGGTCGCGAGGCAGTGGCCGCCATGGTCCGCTTCGAGAACGCGGTCCCGCGCAAGTCGCGCTACCGCCGTTACAAGATAAAGACCGTCGAGGGCGCCGACGACTACGCCATGATGCGCGAGGCGCTCGAACGACGCCTCCGACGCGGCCTCGAGGACGGAGACCTGCCCGACCTGATAGTCGTGGACGGCGGGAAGGGGCAACTGGCGGTGGCGGGGCAGGTGGTCGCCGACCTGGGCGTCGAGGGCGTGGAACTGGCCGCGTTGGCCAAGGGACGCTCCCGACGCAGGCACCTCGCGCCAGACGCCACCCCCGAGCAGGTCTTCGTGCCAGGCCGCAGCGCGCCCATAACGCTCCCCTCCGACTCGCCCGAACTCTACCTCCTCGACCGCCTGCGCGACGAGGCCCATCGCTTCGCCATCACCTACCACCGCAAACTCCGCCGTCAGCCCTATCGCGGCTCGGTCCTGGACCGCGTGCCAGGCGTCGGCCCGGCGAGGAAGAAGGCCCTCATCGCGCGTTTCGGCAGCGTCAGGGCGATCCGCCAGGCCACCGTCGAGGAACTCACAGGAGTCCCGGGAATCTCGCGCAAACAGGCCGAGGCCATCCACGCCTACTTCCACGGCCCGCCGAGGGACAAGCCCAGCCCGTAGCGAGCGCGTTCTTCCTCCTCGCAAGCCCACGCGGCGGCCCGTGCTATTAGCCAAGAAGAGCTGCCTGATAGCCTGCGCGCCTTCCCCTCGTCACTACGCAGGAGCACGAGAGCGAGGAGAGAACCTACGGCGCGGCCTGCCCGCGAGTGTGGCCCCTGATTATGGGGATAGCGGCTCGAAGGGGCAGTAGGCGCAGG
>CAYYCI010000213.1:0-7096 GCA_964470215.1 uncultured Planctomycetota bacterium | reverse complement strand
AGATGAAACAAGCATCCCGGAACCTCCAGGCCGCCGCACAAAGCCAACAAGCCGCCCGGAACCAGCAACAAGCCCAGCAAAACCAACAGAACGCGACCGAGAGCCTCCAGAAGGCCCTGGACCAGATGGCTCAGGCCCGCCAGCAACTCGACCTGCGCCGAAGGGTCCAGAAACTCTTCGAACTGCGAAAGGCCCTCGGCGAAATCCTCCCTCGGCAGGTAACCATCCGAAGGACCACCGAGCGACTCGACAAGGAAACCCGCGGGGCATCCGTCCCGTTCAACCACGCCCAGACCATCCGCCTGCGCCAGGCCGCTGAGGAGCAGGCCGCCCTTCGAAAGCAAGCCGACGTGATCATCGAACACCTCGAGCGCGAACGAGTCCCTATCTTCCTCTACGTGATGAACGAGGCGGCGCGGTTGATGGACGAGGTTCACCAGCGCCTCGGCGCGGGGAAGGTGGACTGGCTGACCCAGGAGAGCGAGCGCGAGATCGAGGCCCACATCACCCAACTCCTCGAGGCGCTCGAGAGCGAGGCCCAGCGCCTGGTCCAGCGACAACAGCAGCCACAGGCAGGAGGGGGTGGTGGCGGCGGTAGGCGCCAGCCCCTCGTCGCTCCGCTCCATCAACTCAAACAACTCAAGACCCTCCAACTCCAGGTCAACCAGGCCACCCGCGCCATCGAGGTGGAACGGACGACTGGCGGACGTCTGAGCAAGCGACTCCTGGAGAACCGCGCGAAGCGCCTGGCCCACCGCCAACGCGACCTGGCCGAACTCAGTCGCAAGTTCGCCGAACTCCTCGAGAGGGGCCGGGAGCAAGAGGCAATGGGAGCACCGTGATGAAACCACTCCGCGCCGCACTAACCATCGCCGCCGTCTTTCTCCTCGCCCCGCTCGCGCTTCGCGCCAAGGAAGAGATAATCCCAACCGGGCGAAAGAACCGCGAAGCAGATGGGCCGAAGAACCCCCTGCGCGACGTGGCCGGCGACATGGACCTCGTCGCTCGACGCCTCGCCGAAGCAAAGACCGACGAGACGACCCAGGAAACCGAAGAGAGAATAATCGAAAAACTCGACAAACTAATCGAGCAAGCCAAGCAGCAATCCCAGTGTCCGCCGCGCGGCGGCTCAGGCCAGCAGCCGAAGCCTCAGCAACGCAAGCAACAGCAACCCCAGCCCGCCCAGAAACAACAACAAAAGAAGACTCAGCAACAGAAAGCGGCCCAGAAGAAACAACAGAAGCAAACCGCCCGACCCGGCATCGGTCGGCCGGGAAGCGGCAACCCGTCCGGCCCCATCCACACCGATGCCCAGGAGTGGGGCAACCTCCCGCCCGCCGTCCGGGAGCAACTCCTGAACATCCAGGGCGAGGGTTTCCCGCTCAAGTACCGCGAACTCCTCCGCCGCTACTACCGGGCGCTCCTGCGCCCGAGAGAATGACCAATCCCCGCCGCCTAGCGCAGCGAGCGGCGACTATCCCGAGAAAAGCAGCGTAGGCCGACGCCTTCCAGCGAATGGACGGGCCAGCGGCTCAGAAGATGCCCCTGGCCGCGCGCAGGGCGAGTGGACCTATCGGATTGTAGAACCGAGCGTCGTTCGATAGATCAACGGTGTAGACGACCATCGCCGGCCGATTCCACGGGGCCTGGCGCGCGACCGAGCCGTCGGGCAGGTGGACGCGGGTGTTGTACCACTGGTGCGCTCGCGAGGTGTTGTTCGCTGCCACGTAGAAGAAGTTCTCCGACGCGCGCGTCGTCAGCGTGGCGGGGGCAACCGTCTCCATCAACCGATTCCGCTGCGGCGAACTCTGGTAGGACGAGAAGAAGATCAACCGACAGCGCCGCTTCAGGTACTCGCGCCAGACCTCTGGAAACCGGAAGTCGAAGCAAATCAATAATCCGAAGCGGACGCCGTTTATCTGGTGGGTTATCAGCGAGTTGCCCGGGGCATAATGGTGACGATCGCCGGGCATCAGGAAACGCTTCTCGTAGCGCTTGAGGACCCGGCCGTCGGGCCCGATGAGGTAGAGGCAGTTCGTGGGCTTCCCGTGTGGGCGGCGATGGCTCGAGCCGAGGATCGTCCACACGCCAAGTTCGGCCGAAAGCGCCCGGATGCGTCGGGTCTCCTCGGCAAGCAACCTCCAGGGATAGCCATCGAACGAGGCGAATTGCGCGCCGGCGTAGCCCGAAAGCGCACACTCCGAGAAGTGGACTACCTCGGCCCCGCGCCGACGAGCGGCCCGCATCTGACGGCGTATCGCGCGGGCATTCGCCGAAACATCGTCGCTGACCTCGAACTGACAGGTCGCCAGCGTGAGCCGTCCAGCAGGCATCATCCCGCCTCCGCGACCGAGAGGACGCGCCCCTCGTTGGCCGACCGCTGCATCACGATCACTGCGCGGGTGTTCGCGAAACTGTCCTCCTGGCTCAGGAGCATCTCGGTGTCGTCGAGCAGGTGATTGATGAAGTCCTCGGGGAGGTCAGGATAGCCACCGCTAACGATATCCGTGGACAACGGCGCCGGTTTTTCCTTCCCGATGGCCCGCAGGACCGAGCGCGTTCGTTGCGAAGGTCAGATTTCGATCTCGAGGCGGCGGACTCTCTTCAGGTCGGCATGGCCGAGGCCGAGTTCAGCCGCCCGGGCGATGTGTTTCGGGTTGTTGTGATGTGGCCTCAGGTTCTTCTCGAGGCGCTTGGCCTTGATGATTTCCGCAAACGTGGCATCCAGGGCCACCGGGTCGGCGCTGGCGATGACGCCATAGTAGTCCCAGCGGCAGTTCGGCCGGAACTGCGGACCGCCGTCGAAAAGGCCGTAGAGGGCATCGGCGATGCAGATGCGGGTCTTGTCCTTTATCGGCCCGAGAGCGTTCAGGTCGGCTATCGCCGAGCAGAAGTCCTCGTGGAAGGCTCCAGCGTTCGGCACCGTCCCCAGGTGGTTCTTCAGCGCGCCGGTCACCCCGCAGCGGACGTGGCTCTTGAGGATCGGGACGTTGACGAGAACGTCGGCCTGGAGGAGGAGGTTGCTCAGGCTCGTGGCGACCGACCCGGCCTTGACCCTCGGTCCGTAGTTGCGACCGGTGCCGAGAACCCGGACGCCCGGCCCCGGCGGCTTGGCGTTCAGACCGGTAGTGCGCAAGTCCTTCGCGGCGCGGTCGTAAACCGTGATGTTTTCTGGCTTCACCCCAGCCTTGACCAATCCCTCGACGACCGCGCGGATGATCTCGGGGTGGGTGGTGGCGCGGCGGAACAGGCCGTTGAACTTCACCGCGACCTTGTCCTTGGGGTCAACGAACTTGCGCCACGCCTTCGCCACGTCGTCCTCGCCGGCGAGGCTCGTCACGGCCTTGTCCACCAGGCGTTTGGCAATCGCGGCGTCCACCTCGAAGCCCTTGATGACGCTCCTGGACTTGTCGCGGACGATCACCACGTCCGGCTTCGCCTCTGCGGCGAGGCCGGGGGTCGTGGCGAGGAGGGCCGCGGCGGCTCCACTGGCCAGAAACTCTCGACGATTCACTCCCGCTCGATCCATGCTTCACTCCTCGATTTTCCCTCGCCCCTCCGCCCTCCCAATAGAGCGGATAGGTGGAGGAAAGTCAAACAGGCAACTGCGAAGATGGGGCTAGCCCGCAGTTGTAGGTAAAATCCTACCTTTGTCTTGGAAAGGCTGAGGGCTCGAAAGGGCTGAGGCAGTGACGCACGCCGGCGGAGTGGGGCTCCTGGCGCCGCGGCGGGTGCGAGGGGTGGTCTGAGTGACGTTGCGCTTCGCCTGGCCTAGCGGCTATAATGGTTCAGCCACGCTCGCCTGGAGATAGGCTATGCGAAGGTTGTTGGTCTTTGCCGCTGCTTTGTGGATGGTCGGGCTTTGGGGCTGTGGTCGCCGCGCCGGGCGGCTCCGCCTGGTCGGCGGACCGGTTCGCTTGAAAGCGTGGGATCGCGAGGCCGTCGAGAACATCCTCTCCAACCCACAAGACTACCAGGGGAGGACGCTCCAGGTCGGACTGGCGTTCATGGACCCTCGGCGGCCTTTGCGGATTTCCGCTCGAGATTGCGCCATTCCCCTCAGGGGTGGTGGGGTGGCGGTGGCGCCGCTCGAGGTTGTTCCCTCCTGGCTGCGTCAGTGGACTCCGGCGCCGCTTCGGCTGACCGCGCGGCTGTTGCCCCAACCAGCCGGGCGTTTCCCTGGCCGACGACGACTGGTGCTTCGCGTGGAGCGCATTGCGCTGGCCCATCCGCTGGAACTCGCCTGTGTGGAACTCGAGCGACGGGGTGATGGCACGTGGCTCACGGCCTGGTTCGAGAATCTGGGTGGAGAGACGGCCCGGGCCTCCCTGGAGGTGAGGCTCGGAGGGGTGAGGCTGCGGCAGGAGGTCCCGCCGGTCAAACCCGGCGAAAGCGCAAAGGCCGAGGTCATGGTCTGCGGGAGGGAAACGCCCCGCTGGGCCGAACTGCCGGCCTCGCGACGCCGACTCGAGGTCACCTTCGACAACCGGTCCCGCATGTCTTTGGACCTCGCCCCGTGGTTGGAACAGACCGCGACCTCGATTCTCGATCTCGGCTACACATACCAGCCCCCGGCGAATGCGGTTCTGGTGCTCTCGGAGCCTCGAGCCGAACTGGAGCGGTTCGCGGGGCTGGAGTTGGTGTCGTACCTCTCGAGGTTTACCGACGCGAACATCGAGCCGCGCGAGCCCGAGGGCGCGGAGGCGCCAGGGAAACTCCCCGTCCTGGTGGTCGGGACGCCCCGGGCGAATCCGCTGGTCGCGCGGCTGGTGGAAAAAGCCGGCCTGGGGCCTCGCCTCGCCGCTCTCGGCGACCAGGGCTACCTGCTCAAGACCCTCGCGCTGGATGGCGAGCCCACGCTCCTGGTCACGGGACGAACCGCGCGCGGGGTGATGCGGGGCGTGTATCGCTTGCTCGGACGCTATGGCGTGTGGTTCTCGCTCAGTGGCGCTCGCCTCCCGCCTCGGGGCAAGTTCCGCCTTCTCGAGGTTGATGAGACGGGCAAGCCGCTCGTCGGGCGGAGGGTGCTCGTCCTCTCCGGCGAAGAGACCGCCGCGTCGGCACGGCTGACCCAGTGGGAGTGGCTGGGCGCCATTGACGTGGCCGCCAAGGTCGGGTTCAACGAGGTGGTGGTGCCGCTCAACGGCCTGGAGCAGACCTTCGATTACGGCCCCGGCCTGGCTCGCGGGGCAGTGTTCCCGTTCGAGGTTGGTGCGTACGAGTGCCTGGCGCAGGCAAGGGTGGCGCATCGGCGTGGACTGAGGATAATCGCCGACTACGCCCGGCGTCGTGGAATCTCGCTGGGCTTCGCGCGCTGGGGCGCCGATGGCGAGTTGCGACGGGTCTCAGGCCCGAAATCGCTGAATCTCACGTCGGCCGTTGCCGGGGTCGGCCGCCAGATCAACCTGTTGAGCGATCCCGGCGACCTGCTCGGACTCCCGAGAGTGGAAGAGACCGCCGGGCGCCTGGCGAAACTCCTGGCCAACGGTGCCGAGGAGGTGGCCCTGCCGCTGCGGCAGGGGGCGGCGGCTCGGGTCACCTACGCGGGCATGCGCCTGTGGCGGCCCGACCTGACCCCGGAGGCATTCTATCGGCGGTGGGCGGCGACGCTCTGCCAGGGGCAGGCAGCGGAGAATCTCGCCGCGGCCGTTCTCGAGGCCGACAAGTTGGATGAACAGGTGCTTGCGGCCGCGCCGCGACCTTTCGGCGAGGGTACCCCGTTGGTGGTGCCCGTCGAGCGCGGACACCTGGAGAGCGACTGGCGGGCCCTGGCGAAATGGGCGAGCGGTCGCCGGCCGACCGACCAGACGAAGGCTCTCGGCGAGCAAGCCGTCCGCCTGCGGGCGCTCCAACGCCGGCTCGATCCCCTCCACGAGCGCTTCCGCGAGGCATTGGGCGCGGTGGCGGCGGTCTGGGAGGCGCCGTTAGGCAGCGAGCCGGCACAGAGCCGCGCCGAGCGAATCTCCGAGCGCATCTACATGTCCCGCGCGCTCCTCGGCGCGTTGGCATCGGTCCAGGAGGGAGCCCTGGCCTACTACGCGGGTCTGCGCAAGCCGGAAGAGGCCCTGCCGAAACTCCGGATCGCCTCCCGCAAGATTCGAAAGGCCCGCCGCATCATGCTCTGGGTGGCCAGGCGCCTCGACTCTCACCATCTCGTTCCTATCCTCGAGACCACGGCCGGGCGACTGGCCGAGGCCGCGGCGGTGCTCGGCGAGTGGCTCGGCCCTGCGGCCGAGGCCGAGCCGGTGGCGCACCTGGCGCTCGCAGGCTCCGACGCAATCGTGCATCTGTTCCGCGCCCGCGATAGCGACATCTACGCCCTGTACCGGCTTGAGGGCCAAGCGGTGGTTCAGGTGCGTTTGAAAGCCACCGAGGCCCGACTCGTCCGCCGGGGCGAGCCACCCCGGAAAATCGAGGCTGAAGGCGGGCTCTTCCTGGTCGCCGTGGACCGCGTGCCGACCTATCTGGTGGTCCAAGGAGCCACCTGGCCAGGAACGCGCATCCCGTGACGGGGTCACGAGAATGGCCGACCCGAACCTCTGCGAGAAGTGTGGACGCTGCTGCTACGCGAAACTGATCATTGACGGCGAGATAGTTTACACCCCGTTCCCATGCCCCTATCTCGACGAGCAGACACGCCTTTGCACCATCTACGAGCGCAGACACGAGATAAATCCATATTGCCTCCCGGTCGAGGTGGGAATACGGCTCGGGGTGTTCCCACCCGACTGCCCATACGTCCGCGACATTCCAGATTACAAGCCTCCGAGAATGAGCCTCACGCCCGAAGAGCTTGAGGAGTTTAGTTCCGAGCTCGAGAAGGTGGTCGAGGGGCTATACGAGGCCTTCGGCGTGACCAACCCCCAGTCCCGCGATTAATCCTGCGACAGGCGGCCTCGTTCGGCGATGAGGCCGCTGGGGATCGGCCGCCGGCCGCACGCTTTCGTCATAGCCTCGGTCTTCCCAGCCGGTACACCTTCCAGGACAGCAGAAGCAAGGATTAAGCCCATAATCGAGGATCATAGCGGCGGAAGCCGGAGCGCTGTCATGCCACAGGGAAAATGTCACCCCTGAGCCACAGGGATTCTGTCATCCC
>CAYYCI010000212.1:0-7108 GCA_964470215.1 uncultured Planctomycetota bacterium | reverse complement strand
CCTGGGGTTGCCCAGAGGCGCCCTCTGGCGCCTCACCACTACCGCAACGTCTCGTGGAATGCGATCAGCTCCTTGATGTCCTCCTCTCGATAGACGCGCCAGCCGCGCCAGTCGCGCTTGGCTCTCGGGGTCTTCCCTGCCTTCTCCCAACGAAGGAGGGTCTTCGGCGAAACCCCCACTAGCTCAGCCGCCTGGGTGATCGTCAGGCGGCCGTTGTCTCGCTTCTGTGGCATTGGTCGCCTTCCTCCGCTCTCGCCAAGGCCTGTCCCGATTTGTCCCGGTTTGTCCGGGATTGTCCAGGACAACTGACTCCCAAAAGAAAAAGCCCGTCTCCAGACCTCTTTTCTGCCAGTTTCCAAAGCTTCATCAGTCGCTACGGCAAAGGACGTGCCAAAAGAGCGAGCCGAAGAGGCGCCGAGCGGGGAGATGTCACAAGTCGTTGAAATCCTTTCCCTTGGGTGAGCCATTTTCTGATTCGCCATTCCGCGCACCACCTCCCTCAGCGCCCGCGCCTTTCCGCTTTTTGCGACAGGTTGCCGGCCTTCGCCCCTCTCCCGGTTGCCCAACGCCTTGCAGGCGAAACCCTTACGCTGAGTTCGGGAAAGGCGACAAATGCGCCGCCTCCCCGACCACCTTTAGATCGGCCATTGCCTCAGGGCGTGGGGCGGACGGTGCCAGGCACCAACCGCCCCTCAGCCGCTATCCTGTTTGCCCCGCTATCGGGTCAAGTGCGCCAGTTCCTCGAGCACCTCGTCGGTCACCCCGATGGTCCGCGAGTTGACCTGGAAGCCGCGCTGGGCCACGATCAGGCGCGTGAACTCGTAGGCCACGTCCACGTTCGAGCTCTCGAGGGCGCCGGAACGGATGGTCCCCGCGCCGTTCTGCCCAGCCTGCCCCGGGGAGGGCAGGCCGCTGTTGGGCGTGCGGGCCAGGAACCCGTCGCCAACGTTCACCAGCCCCGAGGGGTTCGGAAAGGTGGCTACCTGGAGCGTGGCGATGTCGCTGACCAGGCCGTTGGTGAAGGTGCCCTGGATCACGCCGTCCGGGCGGACGGAGACTGTGCTCAGAGTGCCTGCCTCGTAGCCGTCCTGGCTCGAGGGCGTGGCCGAGAAACTGCCGCCGAACTGCGTCAGGCCCTCGAAGGCCCCGGGAGTGCCGAAGTTGATTTCGATGTTCATCTCGCCGACACCGGCGAACTGGAGCGTGATCCCGATGTCGCCCTCGCCCGTGCCCGCCACGTGGGCGAAGGAACCATCCTCGTTGAAGCGGATTTTCTCGATCTTGCTGTCCAGCAACAGGCCATCCTCACCCGGGAGGCTGGCTGTCAGGTCCCACTCGTTCGCGGCCTTCTTCTCGAACGAGAGGCCCAGGATGTGGGTCTGGCCCTGGCTGTCGAAGATCGTGATGCTCGTGTCCCAGGTGCTGCCGGTCGAACCCGTGGTGGTCTCGTTGAAGAGGTGGTTCTCCCACGAGAGCTGGCCCATGTCGTCGTCGAGGCTCACCGCCAGGGTCGCCGGCCCGGTGTGGTCGGCCGTCAGAAGGATGTTCCCCGAGGAGTCGAGCGAGGCGGTGGCGTTGGGGAACAGGGACGATATCTTGTCCACCAGGTCGCCGATCGTCGTCCCGTCGTTCCCGGCACCAAAGGTGAACGTGTCATTTATGTTCTGCCCGTCACAGGTCGTGCCCGAGATGGTTATCTCGTCGCCGTCGTTGTAGGGGATCGCCAGGTCGTCGAGGCCATCCTGGCCCTCGGTCGTCACCGCGAACACGTGGGAGGCCCAATCGGTCTGCCCCGTGCTCCCCGCGCCATCGGCGAGGCTGACCTGGAGGTCCACATCCCCCGCCTCGTCGGCGGTCAACACCAGGTTTCCGCTTCCGTCAATCGTGCAGGTCGCGCCGCCGAAGGCGCCCGAGATGAAGTCGCGGAGGTCACCCAGGGTTGTCCCGTCGTTGGCAGCGCCGTAGGTAAACGTCGCGTTCACCGCGCTGCCATCCGCATCGGTGCCGGTTATCTCAATAGTGTCGCCATCAACATAGGCCACCGTGTTACTGTCCAGGGAGTTCAGCGCGGTTGTTGCGTCTGCCGCCGCCCCACCGGCCTGGAATGCTGCTGAGGTCGTCAGGACCTCCGCAACAGGGTTCAGTGTCGTCGTCAAGGTCGCCGGCTCGCCACCGCTGAGGAATGGCGTCCTGGTCGTCAGCTGCTCAGCACGAGGGGGATGCCCCCCGGCGTCCAGGTTCCCTGTCACGTTGATCACCGAGGTCGGCCGACCTGCGAGGCGGGTGTTCGACGGAATCGTGATCTGGTTGCCGTGCACGTCCATCACCCGGTAGCCAGTGGCGGTGTGGACGAGTTTGCCGTCGCTGCCGATGCCGAACGTGCCGACCCGGGTATAGAGGTCCTGGTTGCCGTCGTTGACGACGAAGAAGCCCTCGCCGCGGATGGCCAGGTCGAGCGTCCGCCCGGTCATCTCCAGCGTGCCCTGCTTCATGTCCACGTCAATGCTCGAGACCGCCACCCCCAGGCCGCGCTGGATGGCGTTCGTCCCCCCCGTCTTCTCGCTCGCGCCCGTGGCGGTCCGAAGCGTCTCGCTCAGCGTCTCGCTGAAGATCACCCGAGAGGTCTTGAACGCCGGGGTATTGACGTTCGCCAGGTTGTTGCCCACCACCTCCAGGAGCAACTGGTGGGTTCTCAGCCCGGAGACACCGGTTGTCAGGGATGCCAACATTGCTCTTTCCTCCTTTTTTCTTTCAAGAGGACGAATTCCCGCTCGAACGAACCTCGAGGACCGCCGAAAGCGGCACCAGGTCCTCGCCCACCACTAGCCGCACCTCCCCGTCCACGAGCCGCACCCCCTCGACGATGCCAACCTCCGGCTCATCGCTTCCCTCCATCTGGTAGGTGACCTCGCGCCCGAGGAGTGAACTCCCATAGCCGAGCTCCTGAGCCTTCAGGAACTTCTCGAAGTTCGAGCTCAACTCCGAAATCTGCTCCAACTGCCCCATCTGGGCCAACTGGCTCGTGAACTCCGAGTTGTCCATCGGCTCCATCGGGTTCTGGTTCTTCAATTGCGTCAGGAACAACCTCAGGAACATATCCTGGGTGAAGTCCTTGAAAGCCGAAACCGTCGAAAGGGCCTCGAGCATGGCCCGCTCTCCTCTCTCAAGCCCAGTAATCCAGCCGCCCGTCGGAGCCGGCCGCGTTCACCCCGAACTCCGGCTCCACAGGCTCTGCCTCCTGGGCAAACGCCCCAACCGGAACTTGCCCGACCTGGGGATCGGCCCCCCAAGACGGCGATTCCCCTCCCTCCCAGGCCATCGCGCCGTGGTCGCTCGCGCCGCCACGTCCGAGCAGCGCCACGTCCAGCCGAGCCACCCTCAGGCCCGCCTCGCTCAACTCCGACTGCCACCTCGGAGCCTGCCCCTCCACCCAAGCCTTCACTTCCTCCCGCTCGACTGCCACGGCCCCGCGCAACTCGTCTCCTTCGGAGCGAAAGACCACCCGTATTTCCCCGAGTTCCGGGGGATGGAGCCGCACTCTCAACTCGGCGCCCTCCCCGCGGTGCGCCAGCCGAGCGCGCTCGACCACCAGGCGCGGCATCGCCTCCTCGAGTTCCCTCAGCCGCACCACCGCGACTTCCCCATCCCCGTCGCCCGGCTCAATGGCTGGTAGCGAAGCCTCGAGGCGTCCGCGCGCCACGAGTTCTCCCGCCCCCTCGAGGGGCGCGCGCCCTGGTCTCGCCTGCGCAGTTGTTTCCACCGGTCCCTCGTGGTCGCGGGTCGCGAAGCGGCGAGCGTGGCCAGGCTGCGGCTCCCTCCCTACGCCCGCCGCCTCGCGAACCCTGCTTCCCCACGGCGCACTCGTCTCCTCCGCCTGCAACTCCCGCCGGCTCTCCCCTCCGTGCGGCAACCGTGCCCGGTTGGGGCGTGTGCCCTCCCCGCCTCTCTGTTCCTCGGCTCGATGGCTTTGCTCGGCCGGCTCCCGCGCCTCCGGGAGAGAATTCCGAACCGCATGACCCGGCACCTGCGAGCCGCCCACGACGGGCCGTCGCACCCCCTCGACCGGCTCATTCGTCCCGACCGCGTCTGCCTCCTGCCCACGCGCCTCCACCTCTGGCGCCTTGGGGTCGGGCCCGGAAGTCCGCGCCTGCGCCACTATCGCCGCGCTCGCCCCAACGACAGCCTCAGGCACCGACTGCCGAGGCGCCGGGGACGCGACGCCGACCTCGCCGTCAGTCCTCGGGGCCTCCTGCGGCGCCACGGGTTCGACCGGCCCCGAGTGTCCGATGCCCGGTGCTAGCGGCGCTGCCTCGCCAGTCGGTTGTGGGGAGTCCGCAACGCGTTGCTCCGTCGGGACGGCCGCGCGCGTCGGCCTCTGGACTTCTGCATTCTCGGCCGCCCTACCGGTCTCCCTCGCAAGTGTGGCGGCAGTGGTCTCCGAGAACGAACCGTCGGCCCGCGAGGCAACCGGGACAGGTTCGCGCCCTGTGCCCCTGCTCACTACATTATTCAAGGGGGCGTTAGCCTGGCGCGACCCCACCTCAGGAGAACGAACCTCGGCGCGCCCACTTGCCTGAGTGCCTTGCGCGACCCCCGGAGCAGGTCGACCCGGCACAGCCTCCGGCCCATCGGCCGGCAAAGGCGCCTCTGGGGCCGTGATGGCGCCCGCAAACGCACGCTCCTCGACCACAAACGGCCCGCCGTCGTTCTGGGGCGGGGCCGGCCTGGGCCGCCGCTCTACAACCACCCCCGCCAGCCCCCTGCCGGGCGTCCTCCGCCCCTGCAACAATGGCTCGGCAGCGGCGGCAACCTGGCCCCCGGTGCCCTGCGCGGCGCTCGTCCCCGCTGACAGCTCTTGGTTGGCGAGAGGGACGGTCAGGCCGGCGTCGGCTTCGATCTCGTCGCCGCCGGACCGTGGCGGCGCGACCGCAACCCCTGGCACCTCTCCGAACGGCCCAGGCCACTCGTTCCCCGACGCCGGGCGCCGGGGGCCGCTGGGACACTCAGGCCAGACCACCTCGCCGGCCGCCAGGGCCGAGCCAGGGGCCTGAACGACAAGCGCCGCTTGCCCGCCACCATCGGCGGGAACTGCTTGTTCGGCGTTTCTCCGTTGGGGAATAACTAGCGAGTCGAGGCTGGCCAGAAGCCTGGTTTGAAAATCGGTAACCCCCACCTGGCCTCCTGTCCCCGCCAGGGGACTGGAAGCCTGAGGTTCAGGCAGTGCGCCGGCGAAAAGGACGCCGATTGGGATTGCCACGGCGCTTTCCCGTTCTTGCGGTTGACCGATTCCAAGCTTCTGGCGAGAGAAGCCAATGTGCCCCTTCCAGCACAAAGCGTGCCAAAAACGCCGGCAAGCCTCTCAGCCTCGCCAGCCCCCCGCCATAACCCTAGCACCGTTACGGACTAAGGTTCTTGCGAGGGTTCATCAGGCAGAGACGCATCCGCGGGGGGTCGAGGTCGCGGGCCGGCCCCATTCGCCCCGCCGAGGGGAAAAACCTTCCCGGCGCGCAAAGCGGCGGGCCGACCAGAAGGCCGACCCGCCGCCAGGTCCTCCGGCGGTCCTGCCGCCCCTCGGCGCCTCAACGCGCCCTCTGGCCCCGACGCAACCGCAGGCCTGCAAGGCCCTCGAAGGCTCGGGAATCAGCGTCGGCGAGACTATCCAGCCGTGGAGGCCGGAGTAAAGCGGTTGGAAATCGCTTGTGTTGAACCCGCCCTGGGCGCCTTGCGCGACGGCGATCTCCGGTGACACTGTCGAAAAGCGACTTGGCTTCGCCCATGCTCTTGATCTCGTTGTCGAAGCCGCCCGGGTTCCAGGGGTCGAGTCGGATGCCCCTGACGTGAAAACCCACAAACGGGCCAGCAAAAACCGTGGCGCCCATGTTGACGAAAATCAACGTGGTGTGAGAGAAATCACCATGGTGGGCCGGCTCATGGCTGCCCGCGAGAGGGGGCAGTGACCGCGGTGATGCGGATAGCCATGCGGCCGTCGGCCTCCACTGCTGAACCCCGAGCCACGACTTTCCCACCCGCCTCGAGGTCGAGCGGCTCTTCCGCACCCCTCTCCAGACCCAGAACCTCCCCAGGGACGAGCCTCAGGACCTCTCTTAGAGACATTCTCCGCCGCCCGACTACCGCCCGCACCGGGATCGCGACCGGCAGGACGCGGGCCAGTTCGGCTGCACGTCCCGCTCCCGCTATAGCGGTCTCCAACGCCGCAGCCGTTTGGTCGGGAAAGACAAGGTGGATCGTGGCCTCGAACGGCTGGGCCAGCGAGATAGCGAACCCGCGGCAGTTCTCCTCGCCGATGGCCGCCCCCAGGGCGTCCGGCCCCTCCGAGAGGTCAACCACCCTGGTGTCGAAGGAGGTCGGGTCCGATGGCCAGGCCAGTGGCATGGCGAACGAATTGACCGCGGCCTCGGCGGCTTTCGCTCCAAGCCGCGAGAGAAAAAAGACCACCGCGGCAGTGTCGGCCTCCCGCAGGGTCGTTTGTTCCTCTGGCGGCACGTCCTCCCCCACCGCTCTGGCTATCTTCAGGGCATCCGCCACGCTGAGCAGGAAACACATTCGGCCAGAGACTCGGCCGGAGAGGGACGCCGCGGCCAGGAGGGCCTGTCCGCCCACCTCCTCGGCCCAGGCCGCTGCGGCCTGTGTGGCGGTGGGGGAGACGTTGTAGGGGACGGGTCTGCCAAGGCGTCTGGCCAGTTCGCCGCAAGTTTTCTCCATACTTTGTCGGACGTAGTCGAAGAGCGGTCCGCCGGCGCTATCCGCCATGAGTATCTCTCCGGATACAGATGGTCGTTGCCGTCGCGTCGGCCCTTGAGCATGCAAAAGACGTGCCGAGCGGGACAGCGCCCGAGCGCGCCCGTAAGGACCGTCCGACCAAAGGGTTACACCCACGCCAGCGCCTGGCGGCCGACCGGTCCCCAGGGCCGACGGCGCGCGAGACGACATCCGGCATGGAAATCCGACACATCGCGGCGCCCGCCGAGCGGCGTCCCCGGCGACGCTGATGAGCCCCGTTCGCAACGGGCGGCCCAGGGACCGGAGGAGGAATGTGGCCCCTGATTATGGGGATAGCGGCTCGAAGGGGCAGTAGGCGCAGGCCCCC
>CAYYCI010000211.1:0-7118 GCA_964470215.1 uncultured Planctomycetota bacterium | reverse complement strand
CCTCGTCGCAATCACCGATGACGATCGCCGGTTCATCGGCAGGCGGCGGCTCGTCAACGATCTGGAGCGTCGCCCCAGTGCTCAGCCGGATCACCTCAATGAGCTCATGGATGAGTCGCGGGAGCGCCAGGTCCGCGTAGATGCCGCGATAGCGTCCCGGGGCGTCCTGTTGTGGCTCGTATTTGAGTTTTCCCCTCGGCTCGGCGAGATAGACCACCGCCTTGGCCTGCCCGTCGCGCACGATCTCCACGGGCGCGTGCTTCGGCGCCTCCATCCACTTCACGGGGCTGAGGTCGCGAGGGCGAAGTTCGCCTCGCGCCACCCTCGCCGTGCCGACCACAAAGACGAGCGCCAGAAGAAGCGTCTTCACGGCTCACCCCCCTTGCTTGGCCTGCTCTTCGAGCATGTCGACCTCGCGCGAGGTTCCTTCCACCAGGTCGAAGAGAATGGTCTTGATCTCGAAGGGGCCGACGTGGCCGCTCCAGGATAACCCGGCGAAGTGGAGGTCGAGGCTGGCATCGGCCTCGCGCCCGGCACTCTCGTAGAAACGAGCCACCAGCGCGTCCCCCTCCTCGGCCTTCTTCAACACCGTCAGAACGAGGTTCCCGGGGCGAAGCCCCACTGCGCAACCAAACGGGCCTATCAGGCCATCCTGAACAGTCTCGTGTCGGAAATAGAGCGGGAAGTTCAGGCTCTCGGCCTCCTGGACCACGCCCGCCTCTTGCCACTGGCCCGCGTGGGGGAGGAGCCTCAGGCGGACCATCTGTTCTCCCTGATCGAGGTATTGGTAGGTCTTCCCCGGCTCGGGCTTGGCGGGGTCGTGGAACGCGAAGATCGGGCTGCGAGCCAGGCTCAGACGCATCTCCGAGCCGAGAACGTCCCCGCCATACTTGCTGTCGTTGATGAGCGCCAGCCCGGCGGGGCGGCCGGCGATCTCGCCCGAGAGGTCGAGCCAGCGCTGGAGGGGTTCCTCCTCCCCGTTGGCCGGCCGCGCGAGTGCCCCGTACGCCACCTCGTAGGTGGCGGTCGGCCGCTCGATGGCGGTCGGGACTGCGAACTTGAGAAACTTGTGCCGCTCGCGCCAGTCGAGTATGAGGCACACGTCAACCCGCGGGAGGCCGTCGTAAAGGTACCACGTCAATTCTGCGGTTGATTCTCCCCACCGCAGGAGCAGCCGCAGGGCGGCGCGGACCGGGCCGGCCTCGACGACCTCCGGCTCGCCGTCGGGCTCGAAGACGCCCACCTGGTCGCGGAATGCCGCCACCCCGTGGCCCCACGTGTCGCTGGGGTCGTCGAGGACCACAAGGCGGATACCTGGCCCCGCCAGGAGTTCGGCATCCGAGCGCTTGTCCACTAGCGACACCACTCGACCTTGCGAGAACGTCAGCCGCACGAGGGAGCTCTCCAGAACCTCGGGCGAAACCCTCAGGCTGCTCTCGTAGTCGCGGCGTTCGCGCTCCGGGCTGATGTGGTAGGTCACATAGCCCAGCGAAGGCACTCGCACGGGGAAGACCAGGTGGCCGTCCTCCCACTGCGAGGGGACCTCCTCGAAGAAGCGGTCGAGGACGACGATCTGGCGGTCATCCTCGGGAGGCTCGATCTCGACGACCTCGGTCCGTGCGCAGCCACAAGGGTTGAAGAAGACGACCGGCTCGCCCTCTCCCGTGGTGGCCACTCTCGTGCCGATGTCCTCGAGGGCCTCGAAGAGGATGGCGGTGGCTTTCTCTCGGACGCGGCTCAACTCCTGCCGTGCATCGTCATATGCCCCGGGGATGGAGGTGCCGGCCAGGATGTCATGGAATTGGTGGAAGAGGAGTGTTTGCCAGACCTCCTGGAGTTCGGCCTGTCGCGAATCCTCGCCGAAGCCCTCGTGGGCGAGCGTGGCGAAGCGCTCGGCCGTCAGCAGCAGGACCTCGAGTTCTCGATTCAGCCGCTTGATTTCGGAATGGGCGGTGTAGCAGCCTCTGGCGTGGTGCTGTAACTCCTCTGCGACGACCGGCAGCGAGGCCCTCTGGCGGACGCCCTCGGCGAAGTAGCGCCCGGGAGTGCTGAAGATGGCATTCGGGCAAGCGAGGATGCTCTCGACATTCTCGCGCGTCGGCCCGCCGCCGTGGTCGCCAACCCCGAAGAAACACATCACCGCTCCCTGTCCTGGCGGGGCCTGCGCCGCGGCCTCGGCGATGCGTTCGCCCAGGTCGCCCGGGCCGCTGTTGTAGTGGTGGGGCGGGCGGCAGCTCACGACCCGCGAGCCGTCCGGCGCTTCCCACAGGAAGAGCCCGCTGGGAAGTTCCTTCTCGTGCGGGCCGGGACGGAAGAAGCAGTAATAGTCCATGCCTGATTTCTTGAGAATCTGGGGAAGGGTGGCCGCGTGGCCAAACGAATCAACGTTGTAGCCCACCCGAACATCCAGCCCGAACTTCTCTCGGAAATAGCGCTTGGCGTAAAGCGCCTGGCGGACGAACGACTCCCCGCAGGGGATGTTGCAGTCGGCCTGGACCCACCACCCGCCGACCACTGCCCAGCGTCCCTCGGCCACTCTCTGGCGGATGCGGGCGAAGAGTTCCGGTTCGTTCTCCTCGAGCCAGCGGTAAATCGCCGCCGAACTGCGAGCGAAGGTCAGGTCGGGGAATTCGTCCATCAGCTCGAGGACACTTCGGCAGGTCTCCGCGGCGACGCGAAATCCCTCATCCGCGCGCCACAGCCACACCGGGTCTACGTGGGCGTTGGCTATCATGTGGACGACGACTTCCCGCTCGTTTGGCATGTTCGGCTTCCCGTCCGTGGTTGAGGATGGACAGGCTGCGAGTATAGCGGCGGGGCGCGCTCGACGCAAAGTTGCGCAAGGACGACGCGAGCCATTTTCCGGGGACGGACGCGTCCTTCCCCCTATTGCAAGGGCGGTGGGAATGTGCTAGAGTCAGGCGGTGGCCGCCGAGCGGCTTCCCCCGAAGACAAGCGTCGAGACAGAGTTCCCGAGGAGCCGGTGATGCGAAGATGGCCGTTCGTCCTGGCGCTGGCAGTGGCCGTCATTGTGGCCGCGGTCGTTGCGAGAGGCTACCTCAGGACGCCCTCCACCCCAACGACCACCGAACCCGAGGTCGCTAAACCTGCCTCGAGCGTGAAGCCCACGACCGAGAAGAAGCCCGCGAGTGCCCAGACGACCAAGCCCGAACCGAAGGTCGAAGAGAAAGAACAGCCGAAACCAAAGACCGAACAATCTCCGGCGCCGAAGCCGCTTTCGACCGGCGAGGTCATAGCCAGGGCCGATGAGTTGACCGGGGCCGGGAATCTGGTCGAGGCCCAGAAGGCTCTCTCGAAGGCCCTGCTGGCCAATCCCGACGACCCGAAGGCCCCGGAACTGAAGGCCCGCCTGGTCAAACTCGCCGACGAACTCTACTTCTCCCCCAAGCCGAGCCCGGTTTCGATTGTCCACACGGTCGCCGCAGGCGAGACCCTCGGCAAGATCGCAAAGAAACACAAGACCACCGTCGGCCTGATAAAGCGCATCAACGGCCTGTCCAGCGACGTCATCCGCGTTGGCCAGCGCCTGAAGGTCGTCCCCGGCGGATTCGACGTCGAGGTCGTCAAGAGCAAGTTCCTCCTGACCGTGTTCAAGGACGGGGTGTGGGTTCGGGAGTTTCGCGTGGGCCTCGGGAAGGACGGCTCGACCCCCGTGGGCGAGTTCGTCGCCGGCGAGAAACTCACCAACCCCACCTACTTCGGCAACGGCACCCCCATCCCCTTCGGCGACAAGAAGAACAACCCCCTGGGCACGCGCTGGATCACCATCGAGGGCCAGTACGGCATCCACGGCACCTGGGAGCCTGACTCGATCGGCAAGGAACGCTCGAAGGGCTGCGTGCGGATGCGTAACGAGGATGTCGAGTGGCTCTTCGACCTGGTGGTCAAGGGGGTGAGCAAGATCGTCATCAAGCGCTAGCGGCGGTCCAGCCCCAGTCCCCTCGCACAACGCTCACACATGAACTCCAGCGAGCCGTCGTCGGCGGCCCGGACAAGGAAATCCGCGCCCTGCAACACGAGCGGCTGATGGCACTTGCTACAGGCCCGGGGCTGCGCGGCGCAGAGCGCGCAAAGAGCGATAGGGCCGGAGACCATCCCGCCGTGGGTCAGGTCCCCGCGCGTTATCTTCCGCCCACACTCCACGCACTTCGGGCCGAAGACGATCGGCGACGGCCACCGCTCGGCCGGGCGGCCGATGGCGCGGCGCCAGACCTGGTAGTCGGCCGGCAACTCCCGGCCATGAGCCGAGGCGAATTCTTCGGCCTGCTCGATGATGCTCTGGACGGCCTCGGGCGGGAGTCGCCGCAGGCTGGGGCCCATTTGGTCGAGGACCTCGTCGAGGCGCTCGTCGAGCTCTTCCTCGCTCAGGCCGCTCTCGCCCCACGCGCCCTTGATCCCCGCCTCGATGGGGTCGAGTAGGACAACGACGTAGCGGAAGCCCTGCGGCGGCTTGCCGCCGACCAGTATCGCCAGCGTCGCCCCGTCGCGGTCCGAAGAACTCAGGAAGGCATCGGTGGGGGGCTCGCCAGCCTCGCTTGCCACGAACACGTCGCCGACCTCGACCCCCTGGCGCGCCAGGGCGAGCAGACTCTGGCGCGCCAGGCGCCGGACCTCCGGGTCCGGGCGCTTGAGCAACTCGCGCAACAGTGGGAGAGTCTCCGGGGTAGGAAATCGTCTCAGCGCTCCGGCGATGGCCATCTCCAGATGCCGCTCTCGCAGGCTGAGGATAGCCGAAAGCAGGGGGAGGAACTTCGCCTCCCCGCTGTGGAGCATGGGCGCCAGGAGGGCCTCCTGCTGGGGGCGCGGCAGCGAGGCCAGTTCGTCGCGCCAGACAAGCAGTTGGCTCTCGTCGGCCAGCGCAGCGTCCAGAGCCCCATCCTCCTGGTCCGCGGCTGCCGCTTCCCTGTCCTCCTCGCCCTTGGACAATCCGCTGAGCATCACGGAGACCCAGAGCCGCTCCGTCGGGTTGGGCGAAGGCCGCTGAGCGAGGCGGGCGACTTCCTCGCGCGCCCAGTCTGCCGCGTCGCCCTCGAGGCTGGCGAGAATGGCGGCCACCTTCTCGCGGCGGTCGCGGTCGGGCCGCAGCGCGGTGCGCGCAAGATGACGGACCGCGGCAGCGCCCAGTGCAGTTATCTGGCCAGTGACCTCGCCGACCGCCTCGTCCGTGCTTCCCTCGAGGGTGAAATCCCGCAGGATTTTGTCCACCTGGCGCGCGACGGCGGCCCGAGCGTTCCGTGGCTTACCCCTGCTTCGTTTCTTCTTGGCCATCGCGATGCTCGTTCTATCCCCACCGGCATTCTACGTCGCAGCGAGCGGCGCGCAAGCGCGGATGCGTTTGCCACGGTTGCCCCGGCGCCCTAGAATCGGGCGAGCGGAGAACAACGAGATGGGGCTGCGGGTCGCGCTCGTCATCATCCTGGCTTCTCTGGCCTGTGGGTGCTCCCGCACGCTCGACCTGCTTGGTAAGCCAAGAGTCGAGACGGTCGGCGTGAAGATCGTGGGCCTGAGCCTCGACGGCGTGGACCTCCACCTCGACCTCGGCATCTACAACCCCTACTTCTTCCCGCTGAGGTCCCCGCAGGTCAGTTACTCGGTTGACGTGGAGGGCCACCAGTCGAGCTCCTGGTGGTGATCTCGGTGATCGCTCTCCTGAGCGCTATCCTTTTGCCGGTGACCGCCTCGGTGCGCGGCTACGCCAGGAGGACACACTGCCTCTCGAACCTGGGGCAACTGGGCAAGGCGATCAACCTCTACGTGGACGACAACGAGAACTGGTACCCGTGTGCGACCATAATGCCTTCGACCGAGCCGGAGGGCGGGCTGCCGCGAATCTGTGACCTGTTGGCCACCTACGCCGCCCCGGCCGTCCTCGAGTGTCCCGACGACCGGCCAACCGACCCCGAATACCCGTTCCCCTCGTACTTCGTCGGCGAGGGGTCGAGTTATCAGTGGGTCGAGTTGTTCAACCACCACAAGGTCGGCGACCGCGTGAAATTGCATTGGATGAATCTCGACCAGGTGCCGATGATGTACGACTACGAGCCTTTCCATCGCCGCAGCGGCAAGGCCGGCATCAACGGCCTCTTCCTGGACAGCCACGTGGAGAGCCTCTGATGCGGCGAAAGGTGGTGTTGGCGTTGGCCTGCGTGGGGCTCCTGGGGGCGGCGGGGGTCATTCTGGCCCTCACGCTGAGGCCCGAGCCACCCCCTTCGAGTGCCGAGGAGGTCCTCGCGGCACTCGACGAGGCAAACCCCGAAGCGATGGACGACGAGGAACTGGACCGCTGGGTGCGAAAGGTGGCCTCGGCCATCGAGAGGCTCCCGCCACACGAGTTCCAGCGCCTCGTCACGAAGGCCGTGGCCGACGAGTCGCTGCGCGAGCGATTTCGCTCCCTCGAGCCGGAGCAGCGACGGAAACTCATGGAACTGGTTTCCGAGGAGCAGCGCTCCCGCATGATGGTCTCGATGGCCACCGCGATGGTCGAGACCCTGAAGGCCATGCCCGAGGACCTTCGCATCGCGACGCTCCAGCAGATGTGGGAGCGCCGCGAGCAGATGCGAGCGGAGGGTCGGCGGCGCGGCGGCCCCCGGCCGGAGATGACCAAGGAGCGGTTCGCCCGGCGGATAGCCGCCACGACCCCCACCCAGCGAGCGAGGCTGGTCCGGGCCATGCGCGAAATGCGCCGCATGATGCAGCAGGCCGGAATCCAGCCCTGACCCCCGGGCCGGGCATTCCACCGAAGAGGCGGAAGGAATGGGTTGTTGGTTTCGGGTTATTGGTTGTGGGTTACAGGGGTTTGGATTCCGCGGATAGGCGCTCGTCATGGCGCGGGGGGCATGTAGGCGGGGCGTCTCGCCCCGCGTCAAGGCCTCGAGTGCCGGGTCCCAAGTCCCAGCAATGAAAGCCCGCTGGGCGCGCGAGTGCAGACGCGGACTGACACGGACGCCCAGGGTTCGAGCAATCCCCATGCCTCGCGCGGGGACGCCGCGTCTGAGCCTTCGCATGATAAGCCTCGACCCGCTCGCCCTGAGCCATTGGTGGGACATCTATGAGGAAACCCGGGATGGCAGCGCGCCGGGGCGCGTGGGCTTTGGCAC
>CAYYCI010000210.1:0-7154 GCA_964470215.1 uncultured Planctomycetota bacterium | reverse complement strand
TTTTCCTTCTCGCCTGGCAATCGTTTGCGGTGCAAAAAGCGTGCCAAAGCCCACACGCCCCGGCGCGCGAGCTCAGTCGGAGAAGGAGAACGAGTAGAGTTTGGCGTCGCGCAACTCGAACCGCAGGCGGATGGCCCCTCCCTTCAGTTTCGCCAGGGAGAATCCCTTCGGCCAGCGGACCTCGGCATCGGTCGAGGTCCTCGCCACGAGTTCGCTCTCGGCGAGTTTCCTGCCTTCCTGGTCAAGTAAAGTGGCCTTGACGTAGCCGCCGGCCGCGGTGTCGGCGGTCAGGTGCAGCGTGGAGCCGACGAGGCGCACGGGCTTGGTCGTTATCGTGGCGGTCTTGTTGCTTCCGCCCTCGATTTGCTCGTAGCCGGCGAAGCCGTCCGGCCGCAGGTGTGCGAGACACACGAAGCCGTCGCGCCAGCCCATGAAGCGGCCGTTGTTCGCGCCGTAGTAGATGAGTATCTCGTCTTTCTTGAAGATGGGCGGCGAGGCGAAGATGCAGCCCCAGTCGTAGTCGCCCACGTGGGGGCTGTTGGGGATGAGCGCGGTGCCGGGGCAGATGCGGTGCCAGTGGACGCTGTCGGGGCTCCAGGCCAACTCGACGTGTTGGCGGCTGGCCACCGTGTCGAAAAGCCCCACCAGGCCGATGTAAACCCCCGCGTGGCGGAAGACTGGCATGTCGTGGACCTGAAGGTCGGTGTTCTCCCCCTCGAGGACGACTTTGGCCGGGGACCAGTGGATAAAGTCGGGGGATTCGCTCCTGGACTCTCGGCGGTAGCGTCCGGCGCCGTAGCGTTTGCCCTTGGCGCCGCGGCCGCCCCAGTTGCGCGTGAAGAGGATGTATTTCTCGAGGTCGGGGTCCCAGAACACGCAGTTGTAGGTGTCGCCGTTGTCGAGGCCGGGGAGGCGCTTGTGTGTCCAGTGGAGGCCGTCGGGCGAGAACCACACGTCGGTGTGGCCGCGGTGGGGGTGGATGGCCTTGTAGCGCTTGCGGGGGTCGGTCTCGTGGAGGTCTTTGATGACGCCGACGCCGTGGGTTGCTCGCAGGACGAGGTTGTTTTTCTTGCTTTCCTGGAACTCGATGATTCCGAGTTCGGGCTTTTCCCAGTGGATGCCGTCGCGGGAGGTGGCATAGCAGACGCCGAAGTCGCGGTCGCGGCTCTCGTGCCAGGGGAGCCGGGCGCGCTCCTGGCGGGGGGTGTTCATCCAGCTTTCGTGGGTGGCGCGGATGAAGATGCTGTACCAACACTTGTATAGTTTGTCGTCCTCGTCGTAGATGACGCTCAGGTAGGGGTTATCGAATCGGGGTTCCCAGGGCTTGTCCTCGCCGAAGAGGGGGTTGTGGGGGTCTTTTCGGACGGCTCCGACGGCCAGCCTTGCGTTCTCCGCCGACTCGATGATCCGCGAGTCGAGGAGGAGGTATCGGTCGCGCTGGGGTGGCTTGAGCGCCTGTGTGGCGGCCGACCTGGCGCAGACGGCCACGACGAACATGGCCGTCGCAGCGCTCCTGGCTCCCCCGCCGGCGTTCCCGCTCGGCCTGGGCTGGACTTGCATCTTCCTTTCCTCCGGGTTTCGGACCACTGGCTAGTCGGAGAAAGCGAAGGAGTAGAGGCGCGCTCGCCGAAGCAGGAATCTGAGGCGGACCCTCTTGCCCCTGAGCCCCGCCAGCGAGAATCCGTTGTTCCATCGCAGCGGCGCGTCGGTGACCGTCCTCGTTATCTGACGTGCTTCGGCAAGTTGGCGCTCTTTTTCGTCGAGAACGGCGACCTGGACGGCGCCACCTGGCGAAACGTCCGCCGTGACCTTCAGTCGCTCGCCGGCGCAGGCTATCGGCGTGGTGGTGATTCGCGCGGGGTCGTCGGCGTCGGCCGGCTCGTAGGCGGCGAAGCCGTCGGGCCGCAGGGTGGCCAGACACAGGTAGCCACACCGCCAGTTGCCGTGGTGCCAGTCGCTGCCGCCGTAATAGATGCGAATCTCGTCCTCGAGGAAAATCGGGTATGCCGCGGCGTAGATGCAGCCCCAGTCGTAGGCCATCTCCTTCTCGCTATTGGGGATCAGAGGGGTGCCGGGACACACTCGGTGCCAGTGGAGCGTGTCGGGGCTCCAGGCCAGTTCGGTCCACACGCGGTCTTCCTTCGTGCGTATGACCGCCAGGAGGCCGAGATAGACGCCGCCGTGGAAGAACACTGGCATGGCATAGGTCTGGTGGCGCCGGTCGAGCCCCTGTAGGACGACCTCGGCCTTCGTCCAGTTGAGGAAGTCGTCGCTTTCGGTTCTTGCGACCTGGCGTCCCTGCCTTCCCCAGGTTCGAGTGAAGCCGACGAACTTGCCGAGGGTCGGTGCCCAGAGGGCGTTGTTGTGGGTGTCGCCCGCCACGGCCAGCCCGGCGCACGGGATGGCGTCGGTCCAGTGGAGGCCGTCGGGGGAGAAGGCCACGGACATTCTGCCGCTCTTGAAGAACGCCTTGTAGCGGCGCGAGGGGTCGGGCTCGCGCGGGTCCTTGAAGACCCCGGCGCCGTGTGGCCCGCGCCAGACGATGTTGTTTCGCTTCGAGCCTTCGTACTCGACGAGCCCCAGTTCTGGTTTCTCCCACACGATGCCGTCGCGAGAGGTGGCGTAGCAGATTGCCATCTGGCGGCCGCGCGGCGGTCGGTAGCGGCTCTTGCGGCGGTCCTCGAGGCTCATCCTCTTGGCCGAGCGGTCAACGACGAAAGGGCTGTACCAGCACTTGTAGAGTTTGTCGTCCCGGTCGTAGATGATGTTGGCGTAGAGATTGTCGAAACGCTTCTCCCAGGGCTTGTCCTCGGCCATCAGGGGATTGCGGTCGCTCTTGACCACCTTGCCGAGGGTCAGTTTGGCGTTTTCGGCCCTCTCGACGATCCGGGCGTCCAGGAGCAGGTAGCGCTTCCGTGTGGTGGTGGGCTGATTCATCGCTTCCCCGCCTCCCGCCTTCGGCTTCTTGGGAGGATTCCCCGTGGGGGCCAGCCGCTTGAGGCGGATGTCCTTGAACTCCACGGTCATGCCTTTGTCGTGTATCTGGAGGCCGATCGCTCCCTCCCCCAGGCGCCCCGTGCGCGCGTTGTCGGTGAACTCCGAGGACAGTTTACCGTTTATGAAGAACTGGAAGTGGTTGCCCCTGGCGACGACTCGCACGTCGTTCCATTGGTGTGGCCGTATGTCGGCGAGGGTAACTGCCCCAGGGATGCGGCTGGCGTGGGGCTTCCCGTCCTCGTCAATGACCAGGCGCGTCCCGCGGGGACAGGGATACTCCCTGCGCCTGGCGAAGTGGAAGTCCCAGGCGCCGAGGATGTGCGCCCCGATGCCCACGTGTCCCAGGTCGGCGTGGTAGCCCACGAAGGGGCGCTTGCCCGTCGGGTCGGGTCGGGCGCGGATTTCGATCCCCGTGTTGCCCTTCCCGGGCAGGCGATAGCGCAGGCGCAACTCGAAGTCGCGCAGGCGCTCATCCCGCCAGACCAGGTAACACAACCGCTTCGCGCTCCCGTGCCCCACGACCACGCCGTCGCGAACCGTCCAGTCCGAGGTGGCTTCCCTCGGCACGACGTGCCACCCCTGGAGTGTCTTGCCATCGAAGATGGCGACGAAGCCCTCTTCGAGGCCCCGACGCGCGCCGCCGCGGCTCGCGGCAGTCGAGCAAACAATGGCGCCGAGACAGGCCGCCGAGGCAAAGCCCCAAAGCGGATCGAGCCTCATACCAATCTCCTCCTGCCCGGGTCCTGATTCTAGCCCGCTCAAGCTTCGGGTCAACAAGAGGGCCGCGGGGGCCGGGCTCTCGAGTCGAGTTGGCCTGGGGAGGGTTCCGGGGACGTGCGGCGATCAGTCGGGGAAGTGGGGCCGGCGGGTGGGTCGCGGGCCTGTGAGGAGTTCGGCAACGCCCCTGGCGCCCTCGCGCATGACCTTCCTGACCACCACCTCCTCGTCCTTCTCCTGGGCAGGGATCGGCTCGCCGCCGAGAAGGGGCGGGTAGTGGAAGGTCCGCTTGGGCATCACCTTGACGATCCGCCCTTCGCCTGCCGAGTAGAGCCGCGCGGTGAGGACCATGGTGCCCTTGAAGACCTGGAAGGACTTTGGTTCCTTCCCCCGCAACTCGTGTATCTCGCCGATTATCAGATAGTCGGCGCCGAGGGCGTCGGCCAACTGGGCCATCGAGAGCCTCGAGAGCGGCAAGCCGCCCACCTCGGTGGGCAGGTCGCGCGCGGTGAGGATGTCCGACGACGGCAACTCGGCCCGCAGGGCCTCTCCGACCTCTTCGGAGAAGCGCGCGCCCAGGCGCGACTCGAAGTACGAGCGCTGGGGAGTGGCGAAGGGGATGACGACGACGCGCCGGCCCCGGCCGCTCACTCCACCCCTGCCGCCGCTCAGGTAGTCGAAGAACCCGCATCCGCCGCAGGCTGCCACGATTCCGAAAAGGACCAGCGCCTTCCTTCTCACAACCCTCGTTCTCCGTTCAAGGTCTTTCGGTCGCTGCCTCGAGGGCTTCGTCGAGCCGCGAGACCAGGACCACCTCGAGGCCTGGGGTTCGGCTCTGTAGGGAGCGGGCGTTCTCGCGCGGGGCGATTGCCCTGCGCCATCCTAGCCTTGCGGCCTCGCGGAGGCGAGTCTCGGCCTGGTTGACGGCCCGGACCTCGCCGGAAAGGCCGACTTCCCCGAACGCCACGACGTCGGGCGGGACGGCGCGGTCGGTGAAACTGGACGCAATGGCGACGGCGGCGGCCAGGTCGGCGGCAGGCTCGGGCACCCGCACCCCGCCAACGACGTTGACGAACACGTCGTGGTCGGCCAGGAGCAGGTCGGCCCGCTTCTCCAGGACCGCGAGGAGCATCGCCACGCGGTTTCGGTCCAGGCCGGCGACCTTGCGTTCGGGGGTGCCAAACGTGGCCCTCGCCACGAGGGCCTGGACCTCGACGAGGAGGACCCGCGTGCCCTCGAGGGCGGGCACGACGGCCGACCCCGCTATGGCGGCCCTCCGGCGCGAGACGAACACGTCGGCCAGGTCGGCCACCTCGCGCAGCCCCCGCCCGCTCATCTCGAAGACCCCGAGTTCGTCGGTGGGGCCGAAACGGTTCTTGACGGCCCGCAACAGGCGATAGGCCGCGTGGCGGTCGCCCTCGAAGTAGAGGACGGTATCTACCATGTGTTCCAGCACCCTTGGCCCGGCGATTGCGCCCTGCTTGGTCACGTGGCCGATGAGGGCGATGGGCACCCCCAGGCCCTTGGCCAGGCGCACCAGCCTGGCCGCGCACTCGCGGACCTGGGAGACGCTTCCCGGCGCCGAACTTATGTCCGGATGATGGATCATCTGGATGGAATCGACGACGGCGAAGTCGGGCCGGGTTCTCTCCAGGTGTGCCGCCACTGCCTCGGCGTTGTTTTCGGCCAGGGCGAGGATTCCTGAGGCGTCGGCCCCCAGGCGCTCGGCCCGCAACTTCATCTGCATCAGCGACTCCTCGCCCGTCACGTACAGCGACTTCAGTCCCTGCAAGGCGAGGCCGTGGCAGGCCTGGAGCATGAGAGTGGACTTGCCGATGCCCGGGTCGCCGCCGAGCAGGACGACCGAGCCACGGACCAGCCCTCCGCCCAGGACGCGGTCGAGTTCTGCGATGCTGGTCGCAAGGCGCGGCTCGGCCGCCGGGGCCACCTCGGAGAGTGGCTGTGGGGCATTGGTGGCGCTGGCCAGGTCGTAGGAGGCGCGGGTCTGGTAGGGCGCGACGGCCTCCTCGACCATCGAATCCCATTCCCCACACTCGGGACACTTGCCCACCCACCGCGGCTGCTGGGCGCCGCACTGCTGGCAGACGAAAACTGTCCTGGCCTTGCTCATCCCGACTCCTCGCCGGGGGATTATAGGCAGGGCGATCGGGCCGGTCAAGAGACCGTCTTTCGCGGGCCGGGCTTGTGGAGGGGCAGTGTCCGCTACTTTTTCCTGCCGTCGAAGCCCAGTGGGATATCGGCGTCCACCTCGCCGAGCGCCCAGAGGATACCACCGAGAAGGTGCTTTCGGAAGCGGGGGTCGTCCCAGACGTTGCGGCCGTGGCCGAGCGCGGTGCAGAAGACCCGCCCCTTACCGTATGGATGGCACCAGGCGATGCCGAAATCGAGGTCCTTCCGCCGAACCTGCTTCTTCTTCACGTCCACCGAGGCATTGTCGAGGCTCAGGAGGACGTGGGTCTTCTGGCGCGACCACTGGGCGAACTGGTAGATTTCATCCCGAATCTCGAACGCCTCGCCGAGGTGTGCCGTGGCGGGGTGCTTGCGGTCCTCGACGATTATCCGCACCTCCTGGTGCCAGGGATGATTGACGAAGACCGCTCCGATCATTTCGGCATAGCCGGGCCACCTGGACCTCGGACACATGTAAGTCGCCGAATGGATGGCGACGAAGCCCTTGCCCCCGCGGACGAAGTCCAGGAGGGCCTTCTTGTTTTCTTCGCTGAGCGGCAACTCCCCGCTGCCGAACGACACTATCGCGTCGTATGGCGCCAGATAGTCGGCGGACCACTTCGTGCAGTCGGCGCATTCCTCGACGGTGAACTTGCCGCTCTCCTTCCCCAGCGCGGCCACGACCTCCTTGGCGTAGGGGATCACCTTGTGGCGATAGCCCTGGGTCTGGCTGAAGTAGAGCACGCGATGTGTTCCGCCGCTGGCCAGGCCGCCTGCGAGGCCAACCGCCACGAACGCCAGCAACCAGTCTCTCATTTCTCCACTCCTTTCGCAGCAACGCGGTCTCCTCGTAGGCCCTTGTAGTCCTTCGGCCAGAGGGAGTCAAGCGCGAGCGTGGGCTTTGGCACGCTTTTTGCACCGCAATGAATTGGCAGGCGAGAAGGAAAAGAATGCTTGGCTCGCTACCAGGTCCAATTCGTCGCCGCGAAGCCCGGCACACCGAATGGTTTCGGTCTTCTCGATAAAGCCATCTTTTCCTTCTCGCCTGCATTAGGAACCCACGGTGCACAAAAGCGTGCGAAAGCCCACAGCCACGGCTTCACTGGGCTCGACCCGCAGTGTGGACGTGGTGGACGTTGTGGACGAGTTGCCGGTGGCGCAGCCTTTCCAGCCCACGGCTCCGGTGGCACGGGGTTTCCGGCCTGTGCTCGACGCGAGCCGAGACGACCCGCTTAGAACACGTGGACGTG
>CAYYCI010000209.1:4670-7180 GCA_964470215.1 uncultured Planctomycetota bacterium | reverse complement strand
GGCGACCAGGTAGCCGTCGTTGTAGCGGGTGTCCTTGGGAATCCAGTCGTCGTACCTGGTGGCGTTGCGCAGCGGCTGCCAGACGGTGTAGGGGTTGGAAGCGAACTCGCGCATCTTGGCGTCGGCCATGTTCCCACACCTCGAGAAGTCGGCCTCGCGACCGCCGAACCAGAATGGCGTGGCCGTGCCCGCACGGCACGCCCACTCCCACTGGGCCTCCGTCGGCAGGGTGATCCGCTCGCCGGTCCTCCCGCTCAGCCATCGGCAGAAGGCCATTGCCTGGAGCCACGAGACCCGCACGACCGGCTGCTTCGGCTCGTTGCAGGGGTAGCCGTGGACGCCGAACTGGTAGGCGTTCTTGTCCTCGACCCGGCTGTCGTGGGCCGGGTCGAAACAGGCGAATTGCTCGTTCGAGACCTCGCAGCGCCCCATCCAGAATGGCCGCTCGACCTCCACGCGGTGCACCGGCTGCTCGTCCGGCGGGCCGTTCGGGTCTCCCATGAGGAACTCGCCGGCGGGGATGAGCACCAACTCGAGGGCTATGCCCGGGGCGAGTTCGATCTTGCGCTCGGTCAGGGGACCGGCGGCGGCCTGCTTGCGGCGGGCCTCGGCGGCGTCGAAGGGCCAACCGGGGAGGGCCGGGTTTTGGGTTCTGGGAGTCGGGTTTTGGGGCGCCGGGGTTGCGGGAGTTGGGTCTTGGAGCTTGGCCGGGGGCAGGGCCGCGTCGGCCTCGGGGTCGGTGTCGAGGTTGGCGTAGCGTTTGGCCAGCTCGAGCCGGCGCTGGCGCTGGCGGCCCGGGTTGCAGCCCGCCTCGGTCCACGTGCCGTGGAATGGGCTGTTGAGATCGATCCAGGTGATGAGGCGGTCCCAGGCTTCGGCGTCGAGGTTCACGCCGTAATGGCCCTTTCGCAGTAGTTGGACGAGTTCGGTGGTGTCGGCGTGGAACTCGAGCGGGGTGAGCATGTGGTAGTTGCCCTCGATGCCGTTGCGTCGAACGTAGCGGCTGAGTTCGACGTAGCCGACGGAGAATCGCCCTCCGCCGCGCTTGCCCCCGTTGCCGGGGGTGACCATCCTGAAGTCGGTCACCCTCTTGGTGCCGCGGAGGTCGGCCGCCGTGGTGCCGTCGTGGCAGCCGATGCAATACTTGTCAATCACCGGCTGAACCTCGCGGGGGTAGCTGAAGCAGCGGGCGGGGCCGCGCCAGGGCTCGATCTCGGCGGGGGGCTTGGACTGCGCGATGGTGTGGGCGGGGGGTGGGGAGGTGTTCTGGCGCTCGTGGCAGCCCACGCACGAGAGGGTCTCGCCTGGCATGGCGGTCATCCAACTGCGCATCAGTTGGAGCGCCTTGCCCTCGGCATCGAGGGGCTGGATGGAGATGGGGGTGTTTGCAGGGACGCGGAACATGGCCGAGCCATCGGGCTCGACGGGGACGGTGCCGAGGATGCGCTTGGGGTCCCAGGGGCCGTCCATTCCGACGACGCCGAGCAGGCCGCCCATGCCGTGGTAGGCGAAATGGTAGGAGAAGACGCGCAGTTTCTTCACCGTGCCGCGCGGCACCCCTTTCAGTCCGTCGCCGCGGTAGACGTCCATGAGATAGACGACGGCGTCCTTGCGTGTCGGGTCGGTCTTGTCGGGGATGACGGGTGGTGTTGGCCTTTTCTGGAGTGGCACTGGCTCGAGGATGGCGTAGCCGGGCTCCTGGTAGAGCAGGAGCATGTTGTCGAAGACGTCCACGAGGTAGATTCCCCACAGGGCCCTTTGATTGGGCTTGCATGCGACGATGAAGTACTTGTCGCTGAGCGGCCAGGGATGGAGGAACTTGGGCCACGAGGCATCCACCAACCTATCGCGTATGACCGGCTCGACGGGTTTGCCGTGGCCTGGAATGCGCTGGACCGCCCCGCTGGCCTCGCGGCGGCCTCGTGCAGGGTCGAAGATCACCAGTTCGCCCATGCGCCGCACCCCGTGGTGGCCGGTCACTATTCCCACGACCTTCGTCGGGTGATTCGGCACCGGGCGAGCGTAGAAGACGCTGTTAGGCCAGTAGGAATTGCTCCCGTAGTACTCCATCTGCTCGGTGCCGTCGGGGTTCATGTGGAAGAGGAGGCGGGTCTGGGAATGGGGCGTGTCGGTGTACTCCCAGCGCAGGTAGAGGACGCGGCCGTTGTTCAGAACCGCAGGGCACCAGTCGTGGTCCTGCTCGAAGCACAGTTGGCGGATGTTCGTGCCATCGGGGTCCATGCGGTAGAGCATGGCGACGTGGGAGGAGCCGAAGACGCACGGGACGCCGACGAAGGGGGCGGTCGAGCAGAAGATGATCCGACCGTCGGGCAGGTAGCAGGCGTCGTAACTATCCACGTCGGGCTGTTCACCGGTGAGTTGTCGCAGCGAGCCGGGCAGGGCCTCGCCAGTGGCGGGATCGATCCGCAACTCGAAGACCTGCCAGCGCCCCTTCGGCCCCACCGAGGAGAACAGGAGGCGGTCGGCGTCCCAGTGGAGGTCAATGTCGC
>CAYYCI010000209.1:0-4660 GCA_964470215.1 uncultured Planctomycetota bacterium | reverse complement strand
GCGGCCTGTAAACCGTCTTCAGGCGGGACGCGTTCGTAGCCCCGCCTTCAGGCGGCCTTCCCGGTCTTGGCATCGTGAACACGGCGAGTTCGTTGTCGAGGCCCTTTCGCGGCAGGTCGGAGTTGCTCTGCCAGTTGGCGGGCAGCGCGAGGTTGCGGGCGGAGCGACGGACGACGAGCAACTTGTCGAAGGACAGGAGCGGATTCGACAAGAGGGCCTCGCGCCTGAGGGCCTCGAGTTGCTCGGCGAGCGCGGCCTTGCGCTCGGGGTCGCTGTCCGCGTCGGCGCCTGCCGCGAGCGATTTCTCCAGAGCCTCGAGACGGCGGAGGAACTCGAGACCCCTCGGATACTTCTCGCCGAAGGTCTCGACGAGGTCGTTGATGGCCAGGCGGAGAGCCTCGAGGTTCAGGCCTCCGAGTTTCGCCAGGGCCTCTTCGGTGGCTCGCGCCTGGTAGTAGAGTTCGCGCACCTTCTGGAGGGCTGCTGTGTCGCGGACATTTCGTGCCAGTTTGGCCGCGCGCCCGCGCAACGACCTGGAGTGCTGCGCTATAGCCCTGGCGTAGCGCGCGGCCAGGGTCGCGAGGTCGCCGGGGCGCAAGTCGCCTTCCCAGATGCCGTCCTCGCGCTCCCAGGCCATCTGGCGGCGGGCTTTCGGGAAATCGCGCTCGAGGAGGGCCCAGAGGGCGTCGAGCGCGCTCTTGCGGGCCGGGCGGTCGAGGACGTGGAATCGCACGGAGCCGTGGGAGCCGGCCGTCGTGTCAATGCCCACCCAGGCTTCGAGCTTCGCGTATTTCCCGCCGAGTTTGAAGCCGAGGGCGCTGGGGGCGTGTGCCCAGAAGCCGAACTTGTACTTCCTGTTGGCGATGCGCAGGCCGGCCTTGGTGTGGTTGTTGTCCACGATCAGGCGGCCCCAGCCGACCTTGACCGAGAACGGCTTCAGGGTGGTCAGGCGGACCTGCTTTCCATCCCTGGTCGTCAGGAGCGGCTCGGCCCAGATGGCCTGGTCCCACTTGTAGTCGTCGCCGCCGACGTCCGCCACGAGCCACAGTTCATCGAGCATCGAGACGTCCACGGAGACTCGCCGCGCGGGCCGGCCGCCGCGCGCGACTGGCGTGACGAAAGGCCGAAAGGCCGAGCGCTCGCTCGCCTGCCATTTCGCCAGGGCCTCGCGCGAGGCCAGCATGGCGGCGTGCCACGTGGACTTCTTGACGTAGTAAGGCGGGTCGGCCGGTGGCTGCGCGGCCAGCGCCACCCCCGCCGCGACCACGGGGACCAGGAACGCGCGAAGCATCGTCTTCTCCTCGTCGGCGGTTAGTCCCAGATGGACTTCATCTCGTGGACGCGCAGGAAGCGAACCTTCGCGGTGCCCTTCCCGCACGATGCGCCCAGCGAGCGATTGTCGTCCTTCGGCAGGATGCAACGCGGAATGTAGAGGCGACCGTGGTTGGCGAAGACCTCGATTGAAGTGCGATCGAGCAAAATCCTGAGGTGAACGAGTCCTTTCTCCGGCCCGAGTCGCGTCCGAACGCCGCCGGAGGACAACGTCTGGCTCTTGGCGTGATATACCACTCGTTCGCCGCGCAGGTCAAAGACCGTCTCGCTCTCCGGCTCTGGCTCGAACTCGACCTCCAGGTCGAAGAGTTCGCCCTCGAGCCCCTCGAGGGGGTTGTGGCCGGGCCTCAGGGTCAGGTTCTTCCACTGGCGGGTTTTCGTGCGGAGGGTCTGGAGTTCCTCGATGGGGTTCATTCTCAGGCGTGGTCCGTGCGGCGTCGAGTGCAGGGTGAGTTCCGCCGGGATGGTCATCTGTTGGTTGAAAGGCATTCCGGGATACCTGCCTCCCCTCATCCAGGTGATCTGCACTCGGCGGCCACCAGGGGCGATGTGCCAGGTCATGGTGGCGTAGTAGTTCCCGGGGACGACGAGCGAGCGCACTCGGTCGGCTGTGACGGCGGGCTTGCCGGCGAGGGTGCGGAAGACGTGGCCGTCGAACGTGCCGACGATGTAACTGCCGTCAATGAAGATCATCACCCACTTCTTGTTTTTCGGGTCGCCGTCGAGGGGGAGTTGGAAGAAGTCCACGCAGCCGCAAAGTTCGTCGCCCCACTTTCCCTGCTCGACGCGGCTCTCGAACTTCCAATCCTTGAGGTCCTCGGAACTGTAGAAGCCGACGGCCCTCAGCCGCCGGCCTTTTGCGTCCTTGTAGTGGTCGTAGGTCGGAGCGACCCAGCGGCGGGCGGGCTCGTGCCAGAAGGGCCTGGGCGTGTCTATGCGGGCACCCGGGTGGGTCAGGACCGGGTTGCCCTCGTAGTCGGTCATCGTCTCGCCGCGGTCGTTCGAGTAGGCGAGGCAAAGGCCCTTCCTCGTGCGCAGGTAGAAGGCCACGATGACATCGTCCTCGCCGGTCTTGCGACCCAACTGGTTCCAGCGGTCAATGAACGCCGCCCCGGAGAAGCACAGGCCGTCCCGGGAATTCGGGAAAAGGACGTCAGGGCGTTCCTCCCAGTGCACCAGGTCCTTGCTCACCGCGTGGCCCCACGAGATGTTTCCCCAACCGATCCCCACGGGGTTGTGCTGGTAGTACATGTGGTAGGTGCCCTTGTAGTAGATGAGGCCGTTGGGGTCGTTTATCCAGCCGCGGCGGGTCGTGAAGTGGAATTGTGGGCGATACTTTTCCTTGTAGAGGTGCTCGGCGTCCTTGATCGTGTCGTCCTGGGTGATCGCGGCCCAGTCCTTTGGCGGAGGGGCGAGCTCGATGACCAACTTCCGGCCCTTGAAGCGCGCGAGGTCGAAGAATGCCCACCAGTCGGGCTTGTCCTCCGCCAATTGGATGTCGAACTGGCCGAGGAGCTTGCCGCCGACGATCAGGCTCATTTTGCGTTTGCGCGCGCGGTTGTTGATGGGGAGGTTCAGGTAGCGTTTCGCGAGGGTCATCTCGACGGTCCGCTCTGGCGGTCCGCCCGCCCACAGGTCTTGCGCAGCCACGGCGAAGCAACATGTCAGGAAAGCCACGAGGCAAATCACAGGATTCATCGCCAACCCCTCGAGATCGCCCATCCTCGGTCGAGAACAAACTACAAGAAAGCGCGGCCCGAGTCCAGAGACAAAGGCGGCGCGTCCCGGTCTTTCTCAGCCCGATTCATGGACATGGTGGACGGGGTGGACAATGTGGGATGTCGGTGGGACAGGCTTTCCGGCCTGTGCCTGACGCGGTGCTCGATGGCGCGGGACGGCGTCTTCAAGCCGGCTCGACAGGCGGCTCGAAGGCGTCAACGAGCGAGCCATCGGGCCGGAAGGCCAGGTCGTGGCTCTCGCCGATGACCTCCAGGTTCTCGCGCTCCCGGACCTCCTCGAGTAGCGCCTCGGAGACCTCTAGTTCTGCCAGCGCATGGGTGTCCTGGACCCACGCGACTCGCGCCTCTGCGGGACTGGTGGCCGTGGTGCCCTCGAGGGCCGCGGCGAGCGCCTCGCGGTCCGTCTCGAAAGCGTATGGCACCCTGGCCAGATGAAGATGCAGCGCAGTCAGGCAGTTCAGGAAGGTCGCCCGGGCGTCCATTTTCTCGACCAGTCGCCTCACAGTCACGTCGGCTAGCCCGATCCCCGCGGCGTTGCCCTCCGAGGCGGGCGTGAGGTCGCGGACGAATATGACGCGGATGCGCGGACCCGGGCGGTCGCGCCCGATGACGTTCGGGTCCATCCCGACCCCGGAGATGTCCTTGCCCATCCTGTCCACGATCAGCAGGTCGAGTTCCTCGAAGGGCAGGCGGGGCATGCGGCGCTTGGCGTCCTCGAGGAGTGCCGGCTCGCGCTCGAGGATTTCCTCCGCTCTCAGGGGGACGATTCTGGCGGTCTCGTCGAGGCCGTTCTCGACGATCGCCAACCCGCCAATGACCGAGACCTTCCCCAGGAGGGTCTTCACGCCGGACTCGATCACCCTCGGAAAACCGAAGCGCTCGAAGCCGCGATGGTAGGCCCTGGCTCCCGCTGGCTTGCCGAGGCCGATGAGGAGGATTTTCGCCAGGCCGCTCTCCACCGGGCCGATGAAGTGGGAGTGGGGCTTGACCCGGTTGACGGCCAGGATGTGGTCGGCGGAGGCGGCCAGGCGGTCGCAGAGCACCGGGATGCCTTCGGGGGTCGTGCCGACTTGGACGGCCTCGATCTGCGAGCGGACGGGCGCGCCGATGGCCTGGTCGGTTACCCCGTAGTGGTGGAGGACGGCGAGTTGGCGTTCGGCGGTTCCTCCGCCGTGGCTGCCCATCGCGGGCACGACGAATGGCTCGAGGCCGGCGTCCTGGAGTGCGCCCACGGCCCCCGCGATTATCCGGGCGATGTTGGCGATGCCGCGGCTGCTGCCCGTGATGGCCACGCTCTGGCCTGGACGGACGTTTGCCCCGGCGAGGAGCGCGGCCGTGGCTTCCTCGGCGACGCGGCGCGGGTCGTCGAGGCGCTCGGTGTCGAGGCGTTGGCGAATCCGGACCATCCGCGGGAATTGGCTCATGGCGGAAATGATCGCCGAACGAGGCCGGCATGTCAACCGGCAACATGTCCTTCTCACCGCGGAGCAAGCACGGGACGCGGAGCGACCGCGGAGGCCAGAATGGCGAGGCACGGGGCCTGCTCCTACGGCCCACCGACCCTGCATCATCCAGCTCTGGTCCGATGG
>CAYYCI010000208.1:1557-7222 GCA_964470215.1 uncultured Planctomycetota bacterium | reverse complement strand
CCCTTCTCGCCTGCACTAGGAACCCACGGTGCACAAAAGCGTGCCAAAGCCCACATCCCCGGCCTCCTTCAAGACCACGCGCGGGTTTCCTTCATGGTCTCAGGCTTTCCAGCCTGTGCATAGGGTATGTAGGGCATGTAGGGGCGAGGCGGCGCCTCGCCCGCGGGCGACACATCGTGTCCCCCCTACAAGACCGCCTAACGTATCGGAAGACCACAGATGAACGCGGATGAGGGATAATCTGGCTGACGGCCCGACCAGGCCTCCCTCCCCACTTCGTCGAACCGGCGGCGCCACCAAGACCCCCCCCAAAACCCGTAACGGAAAACCTAACGCCCAGCCCCCTCCGTGCCCTCTCTCCGTCCTCTGCGTCTCTGCGGTGAAATCCGCCCCCCGCGTGGCAGGGACGCCCCGCCGACAGCACCGCGGGTTTCTTGCAGAGGCGGTTGCAATAGCCGCAGGAAGGGGCTAGAATGGGGCGCGAGGTTGGGGAGCCGCGGCACCACGCGAAGCGGGAGGCTAGCCGTGGTCACAGGCGGCTTGACCACTGCTTTCCCGAACAACGAACGAAGGAGGGTCTAGGCGTGTCGGCGTCCGCGAAGCGCATCCCCAGCGGGATTCCGGGCTTCGACGAGGTTCTCTACGGCGGCCTGGTCCCACACCAGAGCTATCTGGTGGTAGGAAGCCCAGGGACCGGAAAGACGATTTTCTCTGTCCAGTGGCTCCGCGAGGGGGTCGCTCGTGGGGAGAGGTGTTTGCTGGTGACCCTCGCGGTGCCGCCGGAGCGGCTGGCGAGCAACGTGGCGGGCTTCGGCTGGAGCCTCGAGGGGGTCGCGGTGGCTGACCTGGGGCCGCGCCCGGGCGACCAGGCCCCTGGCGAGTACGAGGTCTTCCCGCCCAGCGAGGTGGAGCGGACACGGGTGTGGGAGGGCATCTACGAGGCCGTCCGGGCCAACGAGCCCCAGAGAGTGGTCATTGATTCCGCGACCCAGTTGCGGTTTCTGTCGGCTGACGAGTATCAGTTCCGCAAGCAGATTCTGGCCCTCGCCAGACACCTGGCCGAGCGGGGCTGCACGAGCCTGATGACCTTCGAGCCGGGCCAGCTCGAGCGCGAGGCGGGGGTTGCGCTCGCCGCCGACGGGATCATCCACCTGCGGCTCGAGACCTCGCCCGACCGCGTCATCGGCATCAGGAGCCTCGAGGTCGAGAAACTCCGTGGCTCGGACTTTCACTCGGGCCGCCACCCCTTGCGGATAACCTCCGATGGCATCGTCCTCTTCCCCCACATCATCGAGCAGGTGGTTGCCTCGTCCCAAAGCGGGGAGCAGTTGAGCTCCGGGCTCGCGGAGCTGGACGCGCTGCTCGGCGGCGGCATCGAGGCTGGCACCGCCACAATCATCAGCGGGCCGACCGGAGCCGGGAAGACCAGCCTTGGGATGCAGTTCCTGCTGAGCGCCGTGGCCTCGGGCGCCCGCGGGCTGCTGTGCACCTTCGAGGAGCCGCTCGAGTCGATCTACGCGCGCTGCCGAAGCCTCGGGATGAATATTGACCCCGCTCTCGAGAGCGGCGCTCTGGCCGCCGTGGGCGTCAGCCCTCTGGAACTCTACCCCGACGAGTTCCTGGCGCTTGTGCGCCGGGCGGTCGAGCGCGATGGCTGCCAGGTGCTCATGCTCGATAGTCTCCGAGGCTACTCGCTGGCCATGGAGCAATTCGGCAGCCTCACCGCACACGTCCACAACCTCGTTGCATACCTGCGGCGAAAGGGCGTGACCGTGTTCCTCGTCAACGAGATCGAGCGCCTGACCGGCGACCTGATGCTCACCGAACTGGGCATCAGTTACATTGCCGACAACATCATCCTCCTGCGCTTCTGCGAACAGGAGGGCAGGGTGGTGAAGGTGGTGGCGTGTGTGAAGAAGCGGCTGGGCGACTTCCAGCCAGAACTTCGGGAACTGCGCCTGACCGACCAGGGCCTGGCCATCGGCCCGAAACTCGGACACCTGCGGGGAGTCCTCTCCGGCATCCCACACACGGCACCGCGCTCGTGAGGCCGGGAGGAATAGTTTAGGTGTGCCCTCTTGAACACGCAGTCGAGGACCATTGGCTTGCTTTTCCTCAACCGAGCCGACCGCCGCCTCCTGGCCGACTTTTTCCGCGAGGTCGGCTTGGCCGTCGAGGCCCCCGAGCCGGCCGAATGCCATCCTCAGGAATGGGGCCACGTGGGCCTGGTCGTGGCGGACGCCGCTAGCGCCCGGCGCCATCGCGCTGCGCTGCTCGCCATGCGCCGCTCCGAGGCCGGGCTCGTCCCCGTGCTCGTCGCCCTTCGCCGCCACGAGGACCCGACACCGTGGCTGAAGGCCGGCTTCGACGACGTCCTGCGTATGCCCGTCACCAAGAGCGAATTGACCGCGCGGGTGGAAACCTTCTGGCGCCTGAAGGACCAGGCGGCCGAACTCACCCGGCGGGCGGCCGAGTCGAGTTATCGCGCCATCTTCGAGGGGGCCAACGACGGCATCCTGGTCCTCGAGCCCGCCACCGGGCGCATCCTCGACGCCAACCGCCGGGTCGGCGAGATGTTCGGCTCTCCCCCCGCCGACCTGCGCGGCCAGACCTTCGGCGCAGTCAGGACCGATGAGGAAACCTGGACACCTGAAGTGGTCAGCGAGCGGCTCGAGGCCGCCAGAGAGGGCCAGTCCGTCCTCTTCGAGTGGCGCGTCCGCCGCGCCGACGGCTCGCTCTTCTGGGCCGAGGTGAACATCAAGGCAGCGCGGATAGCCGGGGAGGAGCACCTCCTGGCGGTCGTTCGCGACATGACCGACCGCAAACTGGCCGAGGAGGAACTCGAGGCGCTCAACCGCGAACTCGAGGCCCGCGTGGCCCAGCGCACGGCCGAACTCGAGGAGGCCAACCGCGAGCTCGAGGCCTTCGCCTTCACCGTCTCCCACGACCTCCGCGCCCCGCTGAGGGCCATGAGCGGCTTCGCCAAAGCCCTCCTCGAGGACGCCGCAGGCCGCCTCGATGAGACCTGCCTCGACTACGCCCGCAGGATAGCAAACGCCGCCGACCGCCTCGGGGTGCTCATAGACGACATCCTGGAGCTCTCGCGCCTGAGCCGGGCCGAGATGCACTTGACGACCGTGGACCTCAGCGCCCTCGCACGCTCGATCCTCGAGGAATTCCATCGCGCCGAGCCCCACCGCCGCGTCGAGGCGGTGATCCAACCTGGCCTGGAGGCCCAGGGCGACCACGGCCTCCTGCGCGTCGCCCTCGAGAACCTCCTCGACAATGCCTGGAAATTCACCAGCCACCACGAACGCACCCGCATCGAGTTCGGAATGACAGAGGTCGAGGGCAGGAAGGCGTTCTACGTCCGCGACGACGGCGCGGGATTCGACCCCAGGTATGCCCACAGGCTCTTCGGGGTCTTCGAGCGCCTACACGACCCGGAGAAATTCCCGGGAACGGGCGTCGGCCTCGCCAGCGTCAAGCGCATCGTCGCACGCCACGGCGGTGAGGTCTGGGCCGAGGGCCAGGTCGAGAAAGGAGCAACCTTCTACTTCACACTGCCAGGCTCCAGGACCAACGCCTCCTGAGCCCGATGCGACAGCGCACCTGTCGTCAGGAGGGGAACGAATGGCAAAGCCACTGAGGGCGCTCATCGTCGAGGACTCCGAGGACGACGCGCTCTTGATGGTCCGCGAACTCGAGAAGGCAGGCTTCGAGGTGCGGTGGGAGCGCGTGGCCAGCACCGAGGCCCTCCGCCGGGCGCTCGGCGAGCCGGCCGAAGGCCCACCCCCCTGGGATGTCGTCATCGCCGACTACCGCATGCCCGGCTTCGGGGGAATGGAGGCCCTCGAGGTCGTCCACCGCCGCGACCCCGACATCCCCTGCATCATTGTCTCGGGCAGCGCGGGCGAGGAACTGGCCGTGGAGGCCATGCGGGCGGGTGCCCAGGACTACGTCTTGAAGAGCCGCCTTGTCCGCCTCGCTCCCGCGGTCGAGCGCGAGTTGCGCGAGGCCGAGGTCCGCCGCGAGCGCCGCCGCGCCCAGCACGCGCTACGCGAGAGCGAGGAACGCTACCGCCAACTCTTCGAGAACTCCCCCGACGGCATCGCCCTTCTCTGTGACGGCATTATCGTCCTCTGCAACGCCGCACTTGCGCGCATGCTTGGCAGCGTGCCCGACGAGCTCATCGGCAAGACCATCGAGGAGCTGGCCCCGGCCGCTGAGGCCGAAGAACTCACCGAGCGTCTCCGGGAGGTCGTCCGATGGGGCCAGCCCACCGCCGCCTTCGAGGCTCAACTGACCACCCGCCAGGGCAAGACGGTCGAGGTCCAACTCGTCGCCGCGCCAACCACCCACCTGGGAAGGCCAGCCGTCCAGATTGTCGTCCGCGACATCTCCGACTACAAGCGCATCCAGGAGCAACTCCTCCGTGCCCAGCGCATGGAGGCCATCGGCACCCTCACCGGGGGCATCGCCCACGACTTCAACAACCTCCTCATGCCCATCCTCGGCTACACCGAGGCCACGATCGAAGACCTCGGCCCCGAACACCCCAACATCGAGGACCTCCGCATGGTCCTCGACGCCGCCGCAAAGGCTGCCAGGCTCACCCGACAACTCCTCTCGTTCAGCCGCCGACAGGTCCTCCAACTCGAGGTCCTCGACCTCAATCGCCACGTCCTCGACCTCGTGAAGATGCTCCAGAGGGTCATCGGCGAGGACATAGAACTCCAGACCAACCTCGCCCCCGATCTCTGGCCAGTGAAGGCCGATGCGGGGCAAATCCAACAAGTCCTCATGAACCTCGCCGTCAACGCCCGCGACGCCATGCCCCGCGGCGGAGAACTCATCGTCGAGACACAAAACGCCTCCCTCGGCCCCGAATACGCCAGGACCCACTACCCCATGGAGCCCGGCGACTACGTCATGCTGGCCGTCAGCGACACCGGCTGCGGCATGGACGAGGCCACCCGCGAGAGGGTCTTCGAGCCGTTCTTCACCACCAAGCGAGAAGGCACCGGACTGGGCCTCTCGACCGTTTACGGCATCGTCAAGCAACACGGCGGCTACATCTGGGTCTACAGCGAGCCGGGCCAGGGCTCCACATTCAAAATCTACCTGCCCCGCGCCAGCGAGGAAGCCATCGCGCCCCCCGAACCGCAGATCGAGGACATCGAGGCCGAGGCCGCCGAGACCATCCTCCTGGTCGAGGATAACGAACCAGTCCGCAAACTCGCCTGCACCATGCTCGCCAACCTCGGCTACCAGCCCCTCGAGGCCGACAGTCCCGACGAGGCCCTCCGCATCGCCGAGGCCCACCAGGGACCCATCCACCTGCTCCTCACCGACGTCGTCCTGCCCCGCATGAACGGCAAGGAACTCCTCGAGCGACTCTCCGCCGAGCGCCCCGGGTTGCGAGTCCTCTACATGTCCGGCTACAGCCAGGAGACCATCGCCCACCGCGGCATCCTGCCCGAAGGCATCCACTACCTCCAGAAGCCCTTCAGCCTGCGAACGCTCGGGCGCGAGGTCAAGCGCGCCATCCGCGCGGAATCCCCCACCTCATGACACGCCGTGCGCGGCGGCGCGGCACCGCCATTTCACCGCAGAGACACAGAGAGAACTGTAGGCGGGCCGTCTCGGCCCGCGTGGACGAAAC
>CAYYCI010000208.1:0-1457 GCA_964470215.1 uncultured Planctomycetota bacterium | reverse complement strand
GGCGGGCCGTCTCGGCCCGCGTGGACGAAACCACAGATGAACGGAGAGCAACGCCAGTATTCTCGCCACGGATGGACACGGATAAACCGCAGTCAGGGCGTGCGCCTGGCCATCGCCATCCAGCGACCTCCTTGCTGGAACCAGGCAATCCCCCCATTGCGAGCGACCGCTCGCAATGGGGGAGGCAAGAGGCGTCGGCCACGGTCTCCCCGTGGCCGACGCATTCTCCCTTCCCTCTTCTCCTCTCCGCCTCCTCTGCGTCTCGGCGGTTCATTCCTCCGAAACCGTCCGCGTCCTGTGCGTCTCGGCGGTCAGTACGACCGTCGAGGCGAGCTGGTCAGGTTTGCTGCTGCCAAAGCCGCCGGCCGACCTTCTCCCACCAGCGCCGCGCCTGTCGCTCGGCGCTGGCGAATCGGCCGTCGCGGAACTCGCGCCCCGCCAGGACGCCCAATGCCTCGGCCGCCGCCAGGCGGGTCTCTTCGTCGGGGTCCTCGAGCGCCTGGGCGAGCGCACCCATGCCGCCGGGAGAGCCGAGCGCGCCGATGGCCTGGGCCGCGTTGCGCCGAACCTCCGGCTCCTGGTCGCCGAGCGCCCGGCCGAGGGCCTCGAGGGCCGAGGGGTCGCCCAGTCGGCCCAGGGCCGCCGCTGCCGCCGCGCGGGCCTCGCGGCAACCCCGCGCCAGGATTTCGATCAGGTGGGGCACTGCCGCCCTGTCGCCGATCGAAGCGATGGCCTGGGATGCCTGCCACCATGCGCAGGCGGCGTCGTTGCGGAGCACCCCGATGAGTGCGGGGACCGCTGCCTTCTCGCCCAACTTGCCCAACGCCTCGGCCACCTTCTGGCAGACCGCAGGCTCGGCATCGGCCAGGAGGGTGAGCAGCCACGGGACGGCCAGGCGGTCGCCGCTCTCGCCCACCCGATGGACCATCGCAGCCCGCTCGTAGGGGTCGCGTTCGGCGGCGTAGAGGAGACGGAAGTGGCGGAGGCGGCCCTGGCGGGCGGGCATGCAGGCCGGGTCGAGCCGCAGCGCGCGCTGCCAGGCCCCGAACGCCTCGTCGTCCAGCCCCGCGCGTTCACACGCAGCCCCCAGCGCCACGAGGACCTCGATGTTCGAGGGTTCCTTCTCGGCGCGGAGCCGCAACTCGGCTAACTGGCGTTCTCCCGGCAGCATATGGCACCAACCGCCTCCCTCGGCGGAGGGCCGCAAGGGATGGCCGGGGCAACCGGAGACAGATGGGGCACACTCGTCGGTCGAGCGCTGGGGTTGTGGCCGTCTCCGCTTGTTGGTATGCTAACGCCCGCTGCCTGGGCTGTCAAGACCCGGCCCGCGCGAGCGGCTCGCCGCGGCGCGGCCATTTCACCGCGGAGACGCAGAGCAGGCAGAGAGAATTGCGAAGGCGCTTGTAGGCGGGCCGTCTCGGCCCGCGTGGGCGCGGCGCGGGGTCCTCGCCCAGAGC
>CAYYCI010000207.1:0-7228 GCA_964470215.1 uncultured Planctomycetota bacterium | reverse complement strand
GCACGCCGAGCGCCTTGCGTCCTTTCGGCAAAGCATTCTTTTCCTTCTCGCCTGCCTTTGGAACCCACGGTGCACAAATACGCACAAATGGATTGATCGAGCACGGTGGCAGGCTAAGACGCGCCTCCGGTCGGGCAGCTCGGATTGGGCGCTTCTTCCCCCCATTGCGAGCCACGGCTCGCAATGGGGGGAGCAGGGGGCGTCGGCCACGGTCCCCCCCGTGGCCGACGCCTTCTCCCTTCACATCTCCGCGACCTTTGCGTCTCTGCGGTCTTCTCCCTCCATGCCCTTCTCTGCGTCCTCTGTGTCTCTGTGGTTAAATCCCTCCGACGCGGGGCGGGACGCCCCGCCCACAAGCCCCCGCCTCTACGCCGGCCGATCTTGACCATGACGAGGCTTTGCCTACATTATCAATCTTGTGTGTGCTCGTTCGTGCCCCCGCTCTCCAAGGCCAGGAGCGAACGTTTGCAGTTCGGTTCGGTCCCGATCCCGACCCCCAGCGGCCTTGCCCCGGGCGACCCGTGGTTGAAGAAATGGGCGGTGGCCTCCCGGGCGCCGTTCCTCGCGGCCTCCGTGTTGCCCGCCCTGGCCGCCACGGCCGCGGCCTGGCGCCAGCAGGGCGCCCTGCGAGCCGACCTGGCCGTCCTGCCTGTCATCGGAGTGGCGTTGATCCACCTCGGGGTCAATCTTGCGAACGACTACTTCGACCACCTCAGCGGAGCCGACGAGGCCAACAAAGTCCCGACGCCCTTTTCCGGCGGCAGTCGCGTCATCCAGGAGGGCGTTCTCAGCGCCGGGTCCATTCTGGTCGCGTCAGTGTCCTTGCTCCTCGCCGGTTGCGCGATAGGCATTTACCTCTGGCTTGCGAGTCCCGGCCACGGTCTGCTGGCCATCGGGCTAGCGGGGGTGGCTCTCGGGTGGTTCTACACGTCTCCGCCCCTTCGTCTTGCCCACCGGGGCTGGGGCGAGGTGGCCGTGGGTCTGGGCTTTGGGCTCCTGCCCGCCATGGGAATCGAATGGGTCCATCGCGGCACCATCTCGCCGGAGGTCTCGTGGGTCGGGCTACCGTCGGGGCTACTCGTTGCCGCCATCCTGGTTATCAACGAGTTCCCCGACATCCCGGCCGATGCCTCCGCGGGAAAGCGCACGCTCGTCGTCCGTCTCGGGCGCGTCAGGGCGGTCCGCCTCTACGAGGCGCTGGTCCTCGGAGCGTACGCATCGGTGGGGGCGGGTGTCCTGCTCGGGTGGATGCCGAAACTCGCCGCTATCGTGGTCCTCGTCGCGCCGCTGTCGTGGAAGGCCATTATGGTTCTACGGCGCCACCACAGCGAGGTCCGCGCGCTCCTGCCCGCCATGGCCGCGACCATTGCCCAGGAAGGCATCTTCGTGGTCTTACTCGCGGGAGCCTACGTGGCGGACCTCGGCCTCAGAGCCGCCTGACCGCCCGCGGCTCAGACCTCGGCGAAAGCCTCGGCAACCTCCCCGAGCCGTTGCTCGATATCAATGTGTTGCGGACACTTCCCCGCGCACGCGCCACACTGCTGGCAGTTTGTGGCGACCCCCTCGCCGAGCTTTCGGTACATCTGCCTGGCTAGGCCCACCAGGCCGTGGACCTTCAGGGCGTTCATTGCCGAGAAATTTCCCGGAATGTCCACGCCGTGGGGACACGGCATGCAATAGCCGCAGCCGGTGCAGTAGAGGTCGAGGAGTTCGCGATTGCGCCGTTCGAGTTCCTCGATGGCCTTCAACTCTTCGGGCGAGAGGGGCTCGGGGCGCGAGGCCGCCGCCGCGTTCTCCTCCAGTTGTTCCAGGGAGTTCATCCCCGACATGGCGGTCGTCACGTGTGGATTGGCCAGCACGAAGCGAATCGCGACCTCGGGGGTCGAACTCGCCTTGACCGCCCGGGAATAGACCTCGGAGGGATGCACCAGTCGCCCGCCCCCGACCGGCCCCATCACGCTCACCCCGACGCCCTTCTCGTGGGCATACTCGATGGCCGGCTCGTTGCGGCGGTCGAGGAGGTTATACTGGACGATCATCAAATCGAGGGCCTCGCCCCCCATGTCGATTATCTTCTTGATGTTCTCGGGGGTATCGTGGCACGAGAAACCGATGTGGCGGATCAGCCCCTCCTCCTTCGCCTTTAGCGCCTGGTCGAGAGGCCCCCCGGGCGCCTTGACGATTACCCGGAACGTCAGCAACTGCGTGTCGTGGAATATGTAGAAGTCAATGTAGTCCGTCCCCAGGCGCTCCAACTCCTCCTCCAGACATCGCCGATACAACTCCCCTGTCGTTTTGTCCCCGGGGATCGGCCACCACTGGTGTCCCACTGGGTTCTTCGTCGAGATAACGACCTTCTCGCGCTCAACCTCTTTGAGGAACTCGCCCAGGCACCGCTCGCTGTCGCCCCCGTCGTAGAGATACGCCGTGTCGAAGTAGTTCACCCCGAGTTCGCGGGCGCGCCGGAACAGCCGCAGCGATGCTTCGAAATCAACCTTCCTCGGCTCGTCTTGCCGCTTCGGCAGCCGCATACACCCAAAGCCCAGGCACGAGAGCCTCACCCCGCTCTTCCCAGCAATTCGATACTCCATTTTTGCATCCTCCTGAAGGCTTCCGCGATCTTGCTCAGATTCTATCGAAACGCCCGCCCCCGGCAAAATCCTCCCCTCTTGCCGGGTTGGCCTGCCATTGCAGGCAAGACCCTCCCCTTTGACGATGTGCGCGACCTGGGGTAAACTCAACTTCGGAGGCAATCGCCGAGCCATCCCCCCGCCAATCTCCCACGCGGCCCCCTTCTAGCGGAGCCGATCGCCATGCAAGCCGACGACAAGAACCTCCTCGCACTCTACGCCGGCGAGTGGATCGCCACCTCCCAGGGCAAGGTCATCGCCCACGGCACGGAGTTTCTCCAGGTCGCCCAGGAAGCCTGCTCGAAAGCCTCCGATTTCGCGCTCCGCAGAGCGCCCCACCAAGCACCACCGCGAACCACCATCCTGATGACCCAACTGCCCCCACTCCCCGACCTGATCGAACACACTAGCGAGACCTGACCCTCCCGCTTCGCTGTCGCCGCGCCTCGAACAACACGACTGACGCCGCTACCGCCGCGTTCAACGACTCGACCCCCGCCCTCAGCGGCACCGCTACTGCTACGTCGCACTCCCCCTTCACCGCCTCGCTGACCCCCCTGGCCTCGCCGCCGACGACAACCACCGTTGGCACGCTCAGGTCCACCTCCCATGCGGCTCGGCCCGCCCGCGGGTCAGCCACCACGACCTGTGCGCCCTCCTCCCGCAACTGGCGCAATCCGCCCGCCAAGTCGTCAGTCTCCACCGCCGGCACCGAGAACAGCGACCCGGCGGAAGCCCTCACCGCCTTCGCGTTGTATGGGTCGCAGCACCCTGCCCCCAACACCACAGCCCTCGCCCCGAACCCATCCGCCGACCGCATGCAAGTCCCCACGTTCCCGGGGTCCGTCACCCCGTCGAGCGCGAGGACGAGGAAATCTCCCTCGACCTTCGGTGGCCCGTCTCGCGGCGGCTTCTCGGCAACCGCGACCACGCCCTGTGGACGCTCCGTCGCGGCCACATGGCGAAGCAGCGACTCCTGAACCACCCACACCGCACAGTCCCCCGCCCCGAGACGCCTCGCCAGTTCCGGCTGCCGGCTCGGGAACTCCGGCACGCAAAAGACCTCACACACACGCACCCCACGGTCGAGTGCAGCGGCAACCACGTGTGGCCCCTCGATCAGGAACAGCCCCGTTTTCTCCCTCTCACGCCGTTTGACCAGCCGTCGAGCGGCCTTCACTCGGCGATTGCCACGACTCGTCAACTCGCGCGCCTTCATTCCGCTTCTCCACCCCACTCGTTTTGATTCTCCCCATTGACCATCTCCATGGCAAGCCTCGCCGCGTCGCTGAGGGCGTCCCGCTCCGGAGCGCGCCCAATCTGCTCCCGGGCGACCAAATCATGGCGTTCTGCACACATGTCGCTCTAACTGCCGGGACGCCAACTGACGATCAAGGTCATAAGAAATCGCCCGACAAAAGCACGTCTGAAGCCATTATCGGCGTCTCGCCCTTGCGGAGGCCCCCCCGACCGGCATCGCCTGGCCGATGGCTCTCGCCCTGGCTCGTCAGCACAACCGCCCGCAGCGCTTGACTTTAGTAAGACTTGCGTTACAATGCCGTCGGAGATAACTGCGACAGGTGTGTCGCGCGATGGCTAACACGCCACTCCTTCACTCGCTCGCCTGGTTCACACACGAAGTGCTGGGCCTCGAGACCCTGCTCAACCAGGTCACGGTGAAAAGGCGGCGCAACCTCGCGCGGCCGGTCCGCAGAAGGCGCAGCGCCTTCCGCGACCCAGCCATGTGCCTCGACTTTCTGGTGATGGTCTGGCTGGGCGCGACCCGCCTCTCCCACATCGCCCCCTACCTCTCTCGACGAAACGACCTCGCGCGCATCTTCGGCCTCCCCCGATTCGCCGACCACACCACCGCACACAACTTCCTCAACAACTTCCACGCCACACACCTGCGACAACTCGACAGGGTCAACCTCGAGCTCCTGCGGCGCAGCGGCTCACTGCGCACAAGGAGGCCGGCCTGCCTCGACCTCGACATGGCAACCCGCCGCGTTCGCAGGAGAGCCGGCGGCATAGCCAGGATATACACCTGGGCCACGGCCTTCGCCGACCATCTGTGCGTCTCGCAACTTCTGGAGGACAAGACCACAGAATCTCGCAATCTCCTCCTCCACCTTCTCGACCAGACGCGCGCACTCTGGCAGGGACGCCCGCGGCTCGTCCGCTTGAGCCCGCCCTGCGTCAGCGAACCACTCCTGCGGGCCCTGCTTCGCCATCGCTTCCGCTTCCTCGCAAGAACCTCGTGGTCATGGGCTCTCTCACACGCCCAGAATCGCCTCGAAGATGCCGAATGGCTCGTTTTGAACCCCGACACGAGAGCTCGAGACCTCGGCCCGACAACGCTCGGACCCGCCACGCGCCACAACGCGCGTATCATCCTCCTGGAACGCTGCTCCCTCGTCCCCGGCGCCCCGCCCGACCGCTCCGCCCTCGTCACATCGCTCCTGGACGCCGACCTGTCAACCCTCAGCGTCCTGGCAGCGCACGCGACCACGACCAGGTCGTTCTTCGGCCATCCTACCTGGCCGCTCCGCGACGGCAAGCCGCCTTCGACGCGCCCCCGCGGCTTCGCGGCCTATCTGCGGTTGGCCACGATTGGCATGAACACCCTCGCGCTCTTCGCCCACAGCCTCGGCCCGCCCTGGACACCCGCCAGGCTCCACCGCGCGCTCCGGATTATCCCGTGGCCGTCGGACCCGCCTCCGACCCTACCATAGCTTCGTCTGTCCGAGAAGGCTTCCTGCCAGCTCCTCACCGGCCCGCGGGCCGCGCCACTCCGCGGTTCCTCCGGGCAAGGCGCGCCAACCCCGTCTCGGACCGACGAAGCACCGCCTGGCTCGCGCGACTCCGGACACCCCTGCCGCGGCGCCATCCCCCTTAGCGCTCTCTCTCCCTCTTCATCCATCGTGCGACACCGCACCCATCCGACAATCGGTCTCCGCGGCTCTGCCTCTGTGGGGCAGACCCTCGTTAGAAACACGCGCGGCCAACCACCGTCACCCATATCATATTGTGGCGCCGTCACTTCTGGCGTGCGAGAGTATCATTGCATCATTCCCGCGCCCCCCACACTGCGGTCTGGTCAGGTCTGGACGTCTCTCGCTCTCAGCGAAGGCCGCGCTCGTGTAGAGGCAGCGCCTTGCCGAAATCAGTCAATACAGGCGTCGCACGCATGGCAGGTGAGCGGAAGGTATTTGCTGCGACGCAGCGCCGCGCCGGCGCTCCTGGCAATCGCGCTCGCGCGCTCCCCGCCACCGCAGCGTGCATGGAGCTAAGCCACAGGGCACAACACCCCGCCTGTCTCCGGCACGCGCGCCCATTCAGGAACCACGTCAATTAGGACGAGGGAGAGGAGATCAAAAGTGTCGAACCGACATGATGCTATAGTTTGTCCTCGATGCGCGCTGCTTTTTGAAGGAGTCTTACCCATGGCTGCCGACGTGGGGTAACCATCGAAGCGAAGCGGAGTGAAGTTCACACATCGGAAGGGAATGTGGACAGGTCGCAAGTAAAATCAACATGTGCGTCGCGGGGTGCGCTAACCCTTTCGCGGAGCCGGCCGGGCAAAAGCAGGAGACCCCGAAACACGAGGGAACGCGCATGGGAGAGGAAGACGACAGCCGCTGCGGAGCTTCGGTGAGAAAGGACGTCAGGTAGGCAGGCCGCAACGTCAGCCCCGGCACACCCGGACGCCTCCCGGTCAGAGGGTGGAGCCGGAGCAGCGTGGAGGATCAGAGGGTGGTGCGATGGTGGGTGCGTAGTTCGCGCTTGACGGTCGCGTCGGTAACCTCGGCGTAGCGAAGGGTGGTCTGCATGCGACGGTGGCCGAGGAGTTTGCGCACAACCGCGAGGCTCACGCCCTCGTTGAGCAGCCGAGTGGCGAAACTATGGCGAAGAGCGTGGATGTTGATTTTCACCCCGGCCTTCGCGCAGTAGCGCCGCCAGGCGTTGTGGGCCGTGCGGTAGTGGATAGGGCTGGCCGAGCCGCCGCGCCGAGGATCGCCCCGGAAAAGAGCGCCCGAACGGATGCCACTCGCCCGGAGGAAACGCCGCAACAGTTTCAGGCTCCGCGGCGCCGCGTAGAGCATCACCGTCCGTCTTTGCCCTCCCTTGCCCCTGATGACGATTTGTTCGTCGTCGGGCGTGAGGATGAGGTCCTCGTGGTAGATGCCCAGCGCCTCGCTGATGCGCAGCCCCGTTTCCGCTATCAGGGTGAAGAGCAGGCGGTCGCGAAGGTTCGCCTTGGGGATCGCGTCGAGGACCTTGCGGATGGTGGTCAGCGGCACGGGTCGCGGAAGACCCTCCGGCACGCGTGTCCTTTGGAGTTTGAGCATCGGGTTCGAGGGGATCAGATCCTGGCGGTAACACCAGGTCAGGAAAGAGTTGACGGACGCCTGGATGCGGGCCCGGGTTGCCGGTGCTTTGTCGGCGAGGGACGCAAAGAACTGGCGAAGGCCCTCGGGGGTCAGTTGCGCCATGCCGCCTGGGAAGAAAGCGACGAGACGCCTGAGGTCGCAACGGTAGTTAGTGATGGTGTGTGGGGAGCGGCCGGCGTTCTCGAGGTCGGTCAAGAAGTCGGC
>CAYYCI010000206.1:0-7235 GCA_964470215.1 uncultured Planctomycetota bacterium | reverse complement strand
TAGTTCATCTGGCCCACTTCGCCCACCGGCGAGCACGCCCGCCAGAGATGAGTCCATCGGGTGGCCTTGGCGAGTGGGGCCTTGTGGCCGCGTGGGTCGTTGACTCGGCCCGGCGCCCCGGCTATAATGGCCGCAAGATGGGGAGAGATGGATTCTTAGGACGCCGGCGGTGGATAACCCCGTCTGTGTGGCGTGCGGGAGGGGCCTGTCGCTCGAGGAGATCGAGCGCGGGGCCTTCAAGCACCTGGCCGGGCGCCTGTACTGCGCCGGGTGCGTCGAGGCCATGCGCACCTCGCGCCCGCCCGTCCGGTGCCCGAATTGCGGAGCCATCGAGCGGCCGCTCGAGGTGGGCGGCAAGGTCCTCTGTGGGGAGTGTGGCGCGGAGCTCAGGGAGCGACCACGCCCGACCCCCAGAGAGGCGAAGCCGCCCGCCAGGCCCACGAGGGCGGCGAAGCGCTGCCCCTATTGCGGGGCCGTGCTGCCCGCCGAGGCGCTCCGCTGTCGCTACTGTGGCTCGCCACTGACCCGCGAGGCCCGGGACCTGGCGGTCTCGGCCCAGCAGAACTCGCGCCTGCGCTTCTGGCTGGGGTGCTTGCTGAGCGCCTGCGTGTTCCTTTTCGCATTTCTCCTCTATGTCGTGGCAACGCGTCCGGCCGGACATACCTCGGGCCGGCAGCCGACCCCCTCGGGGCCAGCCGGCCAGGAAGAACTCGTCCGACAACTCCGCGAGGAACTGGCCAGCGTTCGCCGCGAACTGTCCAGCCTGCGGGCCAGGCCCACGCCCGAAAAGGTCTCGACCGCGCCGCCGCCGCGGCCTCCGGCCCCGAGGCGGCCGCAGCCTCCCACACCGCGCCCCGCGACCAGGCTGGCTGCGCGCCCTGAACCGACCACCCCGCCGCGACGGCCCGAGCGGCCCTCGAGCAAGACGGTGGCGGTTCGGCCGAGGCCGAAGACTTCCGCGAAGCCGACGCCCCAGCCGCCACCGAAGCCCAAGGGGCCGTCGCCTGCCGAATTGGCCCAGAAGGCGTATGGGCGGTTCAAGGCCCAGTTCGAGAGGCTCCGCGGGGCCCGCAAGTTCGACGAGGCGGTGGCGCTGGCCCGGCGGTTCGTGGCCGCCTACCTGGGCACGCCAGCGGCCAAGAAGGCCCAGGCCGACCAGCAGGGCCTCCGCCAGGAGATCGAACGCATCCGCGACGACCGCGCGGGGCGCTTTCGCAAAGCCCTCGACGCCGGCGACCTGGATGCGGCCAAACGCGTCGTGGCGGAGTTGAAACTCTACGAGGCCCCCGAAATCCGCCGCGACGTCCAGCAGATGCTCGCCGCCATCGAGGCCGCCGAGCAAGAACCCGCCCGCCGAATGGCCATGTACCTCGACCAGTGGGAAACCCCGCCCCACGTCGCACGCCTCCTCAAGCAACTCAAGAGCGAGAAGGACTGGACGAGGCGCTCCCAGGCCATCCAGGAGCTCGCCCGCATCGGCCATCGCAGCGCGCTCCGCGGCCTCATCGAGGCGCTCCGCGACCCGGAGTGGTATGTGCGGGTGCGCGCGATGGACGCATTGGCCGAGATCGGGGACCCGATCGCCTTGTCCTACCTCGTGCCGCTGACCAAGTCGTCCTTTCCCGTCATCTACGACCCTGCGGCTCGCGCGGTGAGAAGCCTCGCCGGGGCGCCGCGCGAGAAGTACGCCGAGGCCTGGAGGCTCGTTGACCCCGCCAAGGTCAGCGAGCGGTTGAGCGAGGCCCTCAGGCTCCCAGGGAAGGAGGTCTCGGCTGTGACCACCCGCTACCAGGTGGCGCTCATTGAATCGCTGGCGCTGCTCGGCGAGAAGAGCTCGGCCAAGACCCTCGAGCCCCTGACCAAGAGCAATGACCCCGTGGTGAGCAAGGCGGCTGCGCTGGCCATCGAGAAACTCACCGGCCAGGCGCCATCGAGCCCCGAGGCTGCGAAACCCGGGCCGGCCGCCCCGGCTACGAGCCCCGAGCCCAACACCGAGCCACGGACGACCCCGGACGCCACGAAGAAAGCGAGCGTGCCCGAACCTGCGGCAACTGCCCCGGAGCGTCGGGCGAGCGCTCCGGCGGATCACCGGAACCCCGCCGCCGCGCCCGCAGTCGAACCGACCCAGGCCCCGCGACGGAGCCCGTCGGTGGCGAGGCCGCGCGCCACCGGGCTGGCGGCGCCCGTCGAGGGGCCCACCAACAAGCCTCCGTCGGGCGGACTTGTTCCCGCGCCGGGAGCGCTTCCTCCTCCCGTTGCGCCGGGAGAAGCCAACGCGCCCACACAGCCCTCAAACGAGACCGGTGGGCTGACGCCGGCTGTCGTCCCGCCCCAGCGGGCCGCGTCTGCCCCGAAACTCGAACGGACGGCCGGCGAGGCGAAGGTCGCGGCGCCCATTCCGGCTGGCGGGCAGGCCGAAGTTCGGCGGAGCCAGCCACAAGTCGGTGGGCCGCCACTCGCGTTTGCTGCCGAGGACACGAAGGCGCGGCAGGGGCCCGGGCTGGAACTGGTGGTTCAGGAAAAGGTCAAGGTTGCAAAGAAGGCCGCCCAGCCGTCCGCCGAGGCGCCGAAGGCGACAGGCGCACCGCCGAGAGCCACAGGGGGCCCGGGCCATGTCCCACCGCCGGGGGACGAACCTTCCGGCCGTCGGGCAGCCATCGTCGGCAAGGCCGAACAACCCACCGACGAGGGCCTCCTGCGCGTCGGGGTGCGCGAGGGCCACGGCCTGAAGGTCGGGGATGTGGTGGAGGTGCTCGTGGACGGCAAGGCGGCGTTCGTGGGGAAGGTGGCCGAGGCAGAGGCCTTCCGGGTGGTCCTGCGGCTCAGCGGCGACCAAGAGGCCGGCAGAATCCAGAAAAGCGAAGTGGTGATTCGCTTGCGGGAATGACGGGCTAAAGCCCCGCGACCCTCCTGGGCGCGCCGGTGCGCGCCGAGTCGTTCGCCGCCAGCGAGACCGCCAGGCTCCTGACCGCGTCCTCGTAGGGCGTAAGGATTGCCGAGCGGTCGCCGGTCCGCACCGCCTCGACGAAGACCGCGTCAATGGACCTCTCCTGGTGGCCCTCGGTCGAGAATTCGGGGTATTCGGGCGCGATGGTGAGGCCGCCGGCTTCCCAATGGAGACGGTAGCGCTCGAAGAGGATGTCGAGGATATTGCCCTCCCAGCCCTCGAAGGCCCAGGAGGCGGTGAGCGAGCCGAGTGCGCCGCTGGCGAATTTCATCGCGACGACGTTGTGGTCGGGGCAATCAATTCCTGTAAGGGTGCGGTTGGCCTGGTACGAGAAGACCTCGACGACCTCGCCGGCCAGGAATCGCATCAAATCAATGGTGTGGGTGGCCTGTTCGACGATCTGGCCGCCGGAGCGTGCGAACTTCTGTAGCCACCAGTCGCCGCGTCCCGAGCCACACCAGTAGCGGCCGACGACCATGCCGATGGTCTTGTCGGCCAGGAGGTCGCGCGCTGCGGCCGCGGTGCGGGTGTAGCGGAGTTGATAGCCGACGCAGGTCAGGATGTCGCGCTGGCGGATTGCGGCGGCGATGCGTTGTGCGACCTCGAGGTCGAGCGCCACGGGCTTCTCGACGAAGAGCGCCAGCCCCCGCTCGATGGCGTCGAGTTCCGGCTCGCCGTGGGCATCGGGAGGGATCGAGATGTAGACCGCGTCCAATTCCACCGCCTCGAGCATCTGGCGATGGTTGGTGAATGGCCTGGCGCTGTGGTCTTCGGCGGCCTTGTTGGCCGCTTCCTCGGCCACGTCGCAGACCGCGGCGATGGTCGCACCCGGCAGTTGCGACACCCTTTTCATGTGGCCGCGAGCGTTTCCGCCGCAGCCGATGAAGCCCACTCTCACCGCGTCAGCCATCTTGCTACCCCTTTTGCTCAAGTGTGGCGAGCATTATAAGAGGGAGTCCCGCGGAGTCAAAAAGCGACGGGCGTGCCGGGGCTAGCGGTGCTTGACCGCGCGGGGGCATTCCGGTATGTGGTGGGTGTGGAAGGCCGGCCAGGGGGGTGACCGGCCGTCGTCGTTTCGGGGTTATTGTGGGACCGATGAGAAGAGTCGCCTTCGTCGTCGTTTCGTTCGTGGTGTTGGCGTGGGTCCGTTGTGGCGTCCTCGGAGGGACGCTGTTCTCGGAGCCTGAGCACCTGAAGCCTCTGGGGCTGAGTGCGCCTGGCTCTCGAGGCTGGCGAGCGCTGGCCTCCCGCATCGAGCCGACCGCTGGGCTGCTCTACCCGGACCAGAGCCTTCGACTGGACCTCGAGGTGGTCAACACGGGGAACAAGGCTCTCGTGGGCGAGGCGACCCTGGAGGTTACCGCCTTCACCACGAGGCTCGATCGCTACGAGGCGGAGCGCGGGCCGACCCCGCTGGAGCGCCAGGTCATCGGCACAGTGGTGCTCGGGCGCTCGCGGCGGTTCGGCCTGGGTCACCTGACGCTGGGCGCCGGCGAACGAAAGAGCCTGACCTGGCGACAGCCGGATGCTCACGACTTCTCCCGATTCGGCGCTTACCTGGTGGCGCTCGAGGTCGAGGGCCTGGGCAAACAGCCCGTGGCGACCTTCGCAAGAATCCACAAGCCCTCTGGCTCCGAGCCGGAGGACTCCCCGCTCGTCGCGCGTGTGAGCGAGCGGCTCCAGTTGGGGGCGCAACTCGAGGCGCTCCGCAGGCTCGGCTTCCATTGGGTCCACACCGGCCACCGCCCGAATTGGGCCGATGTGGCGAGGGACCCGAACGAGACCCCCGCCTGGCACAGGCTCGACCCCTGGGTCGAGGAGTTCAAGGGACGGGGCCTGTGGATGATCACGAACCTGTGTGGCTCGCCAGCGGGTAGTATTTGCCAGGAGCGCCGAAGGCTGGGCTGCAAGGTCCACGACGAGCGTTTCGATGAGCGTTTCGGCGCTTTCGTCGAGGGCCTCGTGCGCCGCTACGGCCCCCCGGGACCGCTGCGGGTGATTGACTTCTGGGACAGGCCATGGGAGTGGGAGGGCGGGAGCGGCTGGCGCGAGGACGCGGCCAGGTATCGGGCGCTGTATCGGCTGGTTTACGAGCGCGCCCACAAGGGCAATCGGCGAATCGTCGTGGGTGGGACCTCCTCGATGGCGAACACGGCGGAGAAGTTCTTCTGTCGGCCCGGGGGCGAGCGAGCGCTGACCAACATTTTCGACATTCTGACCGACCGTGGTGTGTTGCCCCACGAGAGTTTCGGGCCGCGGTTTGCCCGGCGGGCGGCGCTGCCGGCGATTGACACGGCGGTGTGGGTGGGAGGCAGCCCTGCGCTCTTGGTGGCCGCGGCCACACACCTGGCCGCCGCGGGCTATCACCGCTTCGAGCCAGCCCACCCCGAGCAATTGTGGTGGGAGAACGGCCCGGCAGGTCCGATGCCGACGCCGTCGGCTGCTGCCGCCAATTTCTTCCTCACATTCCTGGAGGGACTGAGGTTCGAGAGGGTCGTCTTCGAGGACCGCCTGCCGTGGCTCTACCAGTGGGGTTTCGGTGCGAGGACCGTGTTCATCCTCGCGGGGGACCGCTCGGCGCTCGACCCTCGGGCGGTGACGCTCTACGATCAGGGCCGTGCCGACGGTTTCCTGACCCTTGAGACGATCGAGGGGAAACTGAGGGCTTACGACCTGTGGGGGAATCGCCACGAGCCGGGCAGCGACGGTCGCTACGACTTGCCCCTGAGCCTCGAGTCGGTTTACCTGGAGGCCCCAGATGTCCCTGTGGCGATAGCGACTCAGATAATCTCGGAGGGGCGGCCGCGACAGGTGCGGCCCGTCGAGCTCTTCGTCGAGGATTTCACCCAGCCCGTCCGCCAGGGCACGTTGCTGAACGTCGAGGTGCGCAACGTCCTCCCGCGCGAGGTCAGCGGCATCCTGACGATCAAGCCGCGGACGACCATCCGTCTCCAGGAGACGCGCATCGCGCTGCGGGTTTTTCCCGGGAGGTCGCGCAAGTTGAGCATCCCGATCATCTGGGCGCAGCCCAACGAGGCCAACGTCTACCCCGTGACGTTCCGCTTCGAGGGTCCTCTGGGGAAGTTCGAGCGCCAGGCGGACCTCCACGCGCTGACGATAACACGTGGGAGCGCAGCAATTGACGGGAAACTGGACGAGTGGTCCGAGGCGATCCCTCTCTATCTGACGGCCCCGGGCGTGGAACTGGACCTGACGGATGTCGTCTGGCGTCCTTTCGCGCGCCAGGCCGACCTGGCCAGTGGCCTGGCCGAGGTGCGCCTGATGTGGGACAAGCGCTTCCTCTACGTCGCTGTCCGCAATCGCAAGAAGGACTGGAAGCCGAAGCCATCGCTCTCTGGACGCAACGACGATGCCTGGTTCGGCACGGGGCCGCTGGCCCACACCTACGTGCGCTCCCCGCTCGAGGCGCTGCCCTTCGAGGGGGACTGCGTGCAGTTGGGGCTGCGATTCCGCGCTGTTCGGCTGAAACTCCCGCCCTACGGGCTGGCCCCCGAGGCCATGCTGGCGGTCGAGGACACCGACTACGAGTATGCGCTCTGGGGCACGCCGGATGGGGGAGGGGAGTTGTGGCGGAGCAACGCGCCGACCTTGCCCCTGGTGAACTTCCTGCCGCGATGCGTGCCGCCCGGCTACAACGGACGCCCTCGGGGCGCCCGGGTGGCCGTGCGGCGAGCAGGCGCGGACACCATCTATGAGGCCGCACTCCCGCTTTCCGACATGCCCGGGCTGCGGCCAGCCCCGGGCAAGACGGTTTTCCTCACCGTGGCTCTGCCCGGTTCGGGCCTATGGCTCTGGCGCGACCGCTGTCGCAGCAACCCGCTGAGCCTGAAGCCCACCTGGCGGTGCGGCCCCTCGAACGACGTTCGGTGGGGGTTCGTGGACGGGAAATGAAAAATCGAGGATAGAACCAATGGGCAGCAAGTTCGCCGCCCCGGAGAAGATCAAGACCGCGGTCGTCACTGGCGGCCATCCGTTCGACGTTCCGAGTTTTCACGCGCTCTTCCGCAGCATGCGCGAGGTGGATTTCTACCCCCAGAGCCTCGAGGACTTCGTGGCCGACGCGGGGAAGGTTCGGCAGTTCTACGACGTCGTGGTCTTCTACAACTTCCACCGCGAGCCGCCCGCCGAGACCGAGCGGAAGTGGGGCAAGGCGGCCCGCGAGGCCCTCGAGGAAGTGACCACCTCGGCCCGCGGCATTCTGGTCCTCCACCACGCCCTCCTGGCCTTTCCCGGATGGCGCTTCTGGTCCGACTTGGTGGGCATACCC
>CAYYCI010000205.1:0-7276 GCA_964470215.1 uncultured Planctomycetota bacterium | reverse complement strand
GCCCGCTGAGGAGGCGGCGGTTATGTGTGAACATTGCACGAGGCGGCAATTCATCGGCGCCGCTGGCGCTCTCGGAGGCGTGGCGCTGGCGGCGGGCGCCAGGGTTCCGGACCCCGCGCCCGACCCGGCGCCCAGGGTGCGAATCTGTGTGGTCGTGGCCGGCACGCCGGCCAACCGCAGTTGGTGCGTTCCCCCAGCGAAGATCGAGGCCGTGAAAAAACGCCTGACCGAGGCAGAAAAGAACCTCGGCAACGTCGAGTTCATCGTCGGCCAGGCAAGGAACGCCCAGGAGACGACACGCCTCCTGGAGAAGGCCGGCCCAGACGCCCCCGTCCTGGCCATCAGCGCGAGCATCTTCGGACTCAACCGGGGCGTCATGCAGGTCGTCCTCAAACAGCGCCGGCCGACGGCGGTGTTCCACCTGCCGGTGATCGGCGGCCACGACTGGTGCCTGGTCCCCCGCTGGCTCGAGGAGGGCCACCGCGTCACGCTCTTCGAGACGACCGACCTCGGCGCCCTGGAGCAGGCGGCGGCGCTCTTGCGACTCGCCCCGCTGCTGCAACGTAGCCGGGTGCTCGTCTCGGCGCCTCTCAAGGGCACGCCCGAGTCGTCCGACCCCAAGTTGGTCAAGGAGCGCCTGGGAGTGGAACTGGTGCCCATTCCCGACGGACGCTACGACGAGGTCCTGCGGACGGTGGATGCGAAGGCCGCCGAGGCGGAAGCCAAGCGGTGGATCGAGGGGGCCAAGCGGGTGGTCGAGCCGACGCGCGAGGACGTGGTGAAAGCCGCGCGGGCCGCCCTGGCCCTCGAGCGACTCATCGCGGAACATCGGGCAGACGCGTTGTGTGTGGGGACGTGCATGGGCTGGCTCCGGCGCGGCTTCCCCTGCCTCGGCTTCTCGCGCCTCAACGGGCGGGGCATTCCGGCGGCGTGTGACGGGGACACCGATTGCGTGTTGACCATGCTGATCTTCCAGCACGCCCTGAACCGGGCCGGGTTCCTGGGCAACGCCGCCGGGGTGGACATGGCCCGGAGCGCCTTCCACCTCGCCCACTGCTCGGCGCCGCTGAAGATGGAGGGTCCCGACGGCCCCGAGGCGCCCTATCTCCTGCGGCGCCACGCCGAGGTCCGCGGAGGAGCCGTCCCGGAGGTCCACTACCGCATCGGCCAGAAGGTCACGTTCACGAAACTCGTCCACCTCGACACCCTGCTTGTTTTCACGGGGAAGATCATCGAGGTTCCCGAGGTTCCTGCGGGGACCGAGCGCGGTTGCCGCACGGAACTCGTCGCGGAGGTGCCCGATGCGGAGAAACTATTGTTCAACTGGGGCGGAGGCGCGCTCGGCAAGAGCGGGAAAGACTACTACGCCTCGTTGCACCGCGTGGCCTACTACGGCGACCACACACAGACCATCCGACACCTCGCCCGCCTGCTCGGCCTGAGGGTCGTCGAGGAGGGGTAGCCCGAGCCGTCGGACCGGGCTTCATCGCTGCCCACGGCGACAGCGAGGCGGCTCGTAGTTGGTGATCGCGAGTTCGGGTATGGCGCCGCGCCCCGAGGCCCGCGAGTTGATTGCCCGCCGGGCCGCGATTTCGCTCCGGCGGAATCCCGCGAACAGTCTCTCCACCAGCGGCGTGGCCGAATTGGTGAGCATGACCGCGCAGCCCTTGGAGTCCAGCGCGCGGAAAAGGTCGGCCAGCCGCCGCTGGTCCGCCTCGGTAAAGGGCGTGCCTGTGTAGGTGGTGAAAGAGGAAGTGGGGCTCAGCGGGTAGTAGGGGGGGTCGAGATAGACGAAATCGCCCGCCTGCGCCCAATCGAGACAGGCGGCGAAATCCTCCTCGCGCAGCTCCACGCCCTGAAGGGCGCAGTGGCACGCGCGCAGGTTCGCCTCGTCGAAAATCCTCGGCGGCCGCCGCCACCTGCCATACGGCACGTTGAACTGCCCCTTGCGATTGAGCCTGTAGAGACCGTTGTAGCAGGTGTGGTTGAGGAAGATGGTCCTCGCCGCTCGCTCGGCTGGCGGCCTCGAGGCGAAGCCCGGCTCGCGATCCAACGCGCGAAGGCGATAGTAGTAGTCCTTGTCGGCGACGTGCCGGGAGTGCTCGCTGAGCAGGCGGATCAGGGTCTCGAGAAGACCGCCGTCCTGGACCACCCGATAGCAATTCATCACTTCGCGGTTGGCGTCGTTGAGGACGGCGCCGGCGGTGATCCGGCCCAGGCTGTGGAGATGGAAGAATAGCGCTCCGCCGCCGACGAAGGGCTCGAGGTACCGACCGAGAGCCCTCGGCAGGAGCGGCTCGAGTTGCGCGAGCAACCCGCGCTTGCCGCCAGCCCACTTGAGGAACGGAGCGGCGGGGCGATGAAGGGCGAGTTGCCGATTCATTTTGCCTGGGTGCGGATTTCGTAGAGGCGGTAGCCGACCTGGCGGCAGGCCTCGATGGTCTCGGGGTAGGGCGTGTCGCAGCAATCCACGAACCCGATCTGGTAGTTCTCGCCGTCGAGGCCGCGCCCCGTGGTCGGCTCGTCGGAGAACTTGAACCAGCCGGTGCCGACGACGAACGGATTCCGCAAGGCGCTCTCGACGTAGCGGCGATATGCCTCGCCCCTTTCGGTCTGGTTGGCCACCTTGCGCAGCCCCGTGTGGAACATCCCGCGGTCGAGCGCGCCGAAGTGGAACTCGCCGATGATTATCGGCTTGTCCAGGCCATCGGGCAGGCGGAGGCCCCCGGCCGAGTAGGCGTAGCGGTTGAAACTCACCACGTCGCAGTACTTCGCGGCAGCCGCCACGGCCACCGCGTTGCTCCAGGCGAAGCGACAACCCAGGTAGAGGTTCTTCGGGGCGACCTCCTTCACACACTCGCGAACCGTGCGGAAATAGGTCTCGGCGGTCTTCCTGGTGAAGGCCACCAGGTCGGCACGGGTCCTCTTGCGGTCTGGCGCCGAGCGACTGGCGAGGAGCGCTTCCCAGGAAGGGTATCGAGTGCCCCAGGCGCCGTTGAGTTTCTCGATGGCGCCGTACTTAGCCTTCAGGTCCTCGACGAAGACCCTCTTGGCCGCCTGGTCGGGCGGAGAGGTCAGGGCGGCGATGGCTAGCGACAGTTCATCGCCCCAGGAGAGTTCGTTGTCCACGAAATACCCGATGCACCACGGGTCCCCGGCGCTCTTGCCCTTCTCGGCGGACATGCGGCGACGGAGCGACCGGCGGAACGAGGGGTCGAAAACGTCGTGGAACTTCTTCCAGTAGCCCCGGCTGCCCTCGAGGGTCTTGCTGCCGAAGTGGATGGCCACCACGTAGGGCGTCCGCCGGGCAAGATAGACCTGAGGGTCCGACCAGTTGGCGATGGTGTTCAGCCCCCAACTGCGCAGCCGCCGATGCGCCATATCCGCGAACCGCTCGCGCCACTCCGGGCCATACTTGCGAATCAGATTCGCGCGGTAGAACGAGAAACACATCGGCCGCTTCCCCGCGTAGTAGCCCCGCACGACGTGGCCCTGCCGCCAAAGACACTCCCTGAACTCCGGACGGTCGCCCGGGAAGTCGGCGAACCAGTGGCGGCGGTCGTCAATCGGGGTGCCTTCGCCCGCGCGGACGCAATCAATGCCGTGTGACCAGAAGAGCCTGCCCTCGGGGTCCACGAGCCACCACTGGCCCTCGTGCTTGACGGGATAGAAAAAGCCGGTGGCTTTCAGGGTCGGGCCGCTTTTCCAGCCGCCGAACTTGTCCCAGTCGGGCGGCCCGGGATGTGCCTCGAGGTCCTTGTTCTCCTCGGCCAGGCGACGCTCGAGGTCCTCGACCGAGTGGGTCTTGCCCGGCCACTCGCGGTGCATGTACTGGCCGAAGGTGTCAATGAACGGGAAGAAGGATTTCGGAGTCTGCGTCTTTGGCGGCTGATAGGTGCCCGTGGCGCGGATGTTGTCCACCTCGAAGGCGTGGGCTTCCTTCGGCCTGGCGACGAAGATGAGCAACTGCGTGACGGCTCTCGGGTCAATGGTTCCCTCGCTCGTGGCCGCTTCCTGTGGGAGGCCGCGCATGCCGAACAGTTTCACCTGCGCGACGCCGGGCGGGTTGCGGTGCAGTTCCACCTCGAGGCTCCCGCTCTGACCTACCTCGAGCGCAAGCCAGCCGGTGACGCAGTTCCGCCGGCCGTCGGCGCCCTTGTTGTCCACCCGGCAATAGACCGTGACCTTGTTCGTCCCAACGTTCTTGACGTCGAGTGCGAGATATCCGTAAGGCGCGAGGTCCCACTTGCCCTTCGGCGCCGGGAGGGTTATCCCCGGCCAGGGTTTCCTGTGAAAGGTCTCGATGCGCAGGCAGCGGCCGCCATCGCGCTCGACCAGGCGCGCCCGCGCGTCCGAGCACGAGACGGTCGCCGGGTCGAAGCCGCCCTCGAAATCGAAGAGAACCCTCTCCCCGCCCATCGCTATCGTCGCTGCCAGGAGCAACGTCGTGGTGAATAACGCGCATCGTCTCATTTTTTCGCTCCGGCGCCTGTCGGCCTCGCCGCCAGATAGCCCCACACGTAGGCATTCTCGGCCATCGGCTGTTGGACCGTGAACTCGCAGACCTGGGGATACCAGAAAACGTCCCAGTAGGCCTCGACCGTCGGCCACTCCTTCACGGGCGGCCAGCAGAACCGTCCTACCAATTTCATCCCCCAGTGGTCGAGGTTCCGCTGGACATCTTGCGGCCCGAAGATGGTCAGCCCCGGGGGCGGAGGCTGATGGGTGATGCGCGAATCTATGTGGAGCGGATGCCGCGGCCAGCGGTGGCCCAGGCCGGTCGTGTAGCAGAGGTTCAGCGGATTGGCGCCCAGACCGAACTGGCAGCCGAGCACCAGGCAGCGGAGATACTTCGCCTCGCCCGTCAGGCAATGCGCCCGAACGACGCTCACCGCCTCCGGCGTCACGGGCACGCCCCAGCCGAAGGGCCGCCAGGCATACTTGACCCATCGGAAGGCGCTCCTCTGGCCGCTGGCCACTCGCTCGTCGGCCTCACGGATGATGGCGGCGACGCAATTCCGCTTGATCGCCGCGTCGGCCCCGTCGCTGCGGGCATACACCCACGCGGCCTCGCGCTGCTCGTGGTGGCGCCACACGAAGAGTTCGGCTTTCGGGTCCTTGAAGACCGTGGTCTCGAGGAACGCGCGATGCCAACGCTCTTGGCCCGTCAGGCGGAAAAGTTCTGCGGCGGCCAGGTTCCGGCTGTCGCGCAGTTCGTTCGGGTACTTCTTCTCCCAGTCGGTGGTCCGGCGCTGGGCCTCGGCCCACTCCATTGCCTTCACCGCGCTGGCGCGATAGGTGCGTGCGAGGTCGGGCGCCAATGGCCCGAGGACCAGGGCCGCCCTCGCCGCCACCCCCGCATACTCGTAACTCGACCACATCCCGGGAGCGTAGGCCATCACGGTCAGCGACTCCTGCCAACTCCCCTCGCCGTGGCGCGGGTGTTCCTCGCTCTCGATGCCGCCGCGGATGCCGCCCTCGGGCGTTTGCATCCGACGATAGCAATCCAGGTTGAAGAGCGCCTCGTCAACTATGTCGGGCAGATCGTTTCCCGATTCGGGGATATCGAGCGAAAGGCCAGAGAAATACCCCGGGAACATCTCGGCCAACTCGAGCAGAAGGCGCGAGACCTTCAGGTGTTGGATGCGGCGGTCCCAGTCGCCGGCGTCCATGTAGCCGCCCCAGGCGTTGGGGACGACCTGGTCGGTCTTCCCACGGACGAGATTGCCGAAGTTGTTGTCCTTGCGGTTCAACCCGTTGCCGCTGTCCATCAGCGGAGTGGTCGAGGCGAAGACCTTCACGCCGTCGTCGGGATGGAAACATCGCGGCCGCTTGAAAGTCGTGTGGGGCGGCCCGAGCGCGATCCCGCTCCGTTGATGGTAGAACCCCCGGGCCGAAACCCGGAACGCCTTCCGCCACACCTCCGCGCCTATCTCGAAGGGAAAGGAGCAACCGATGCCTTCCACGCAGACGCGATACGTCCCCGGCCTGGTCAATCCGCTGAAATCCATGAGATAGACGTCGGTTCCCGTGTAGTCGCGCTTGTAGGCGTCCTCGGGCTCGCCGGCCCGCTTGCCAAGCACCGTCTTGCCCCGCCAGACGACCTTTCCGTCCTGGCCGAGCACCTCGAAGCGGAGCCCCTCGCGGTATCGGACCCCACCGCCCGAGCCCATCCAACAGGAAAGAAAGGCCACCTTGGCCGGGTCGTCGGGGCGGAAGCCGACCTGGGAGACGTGAACCGCCTCGCTGCGGAGAGCCTTCGGCTCGTAGTGGAGCGTCTGGCCGGCCAGGTAGCCCCCGCGGAAACACACCGTATAGGTCTTCCCCTGCGTCAGCGGCCTGGGGAGGACGAGGTAGAGGCAATGGAGCATCGGCGCCTCCATCTGCCAGGGCCCCACCCGGGCGAAGTCCGAGGGCTTGCTCTTCCGCCAGACCTTCCTGGGCGCCAGGCCGGGGTCGGCGAAGACCGGATCGTCGCCGGAGATGATGCGATAACTGTCCGGGTTGTCGACCCACCTGGTATCGAGTTTCGGGCCGACCCGCCGGTCGGGAGTGTAGAGGATTTTTTCGTCGCGGCCGACCAGCGCCCCCAGGAACTTCCCCTTGCGATACACCCAGCGATGATGGCTCTTGCGGTCAACGCGGTCGCCAGGCTGGGGTTCGTAAGGCACCTGTGAACCGTACTCGACGCGGCCCGCACGGACCCGCACCTCGATGATGTCGGGGGCCACTAGCCCGACGTGCTCCACGTCGGGCATCTCGGCCGCCAGCGACCCCACCATCGCGGCCAGCGTCGCCGAGAAAAAGGCAAGCCGAAACATCGTCGTCTCCTAGTCAACCGGCGCGGAGCGCCAGCCCCGCCGGACCAGCGTCGCAGTATCCCACCGAGCAAACGGGAAGGGGGGCGAGCCCTTCGTCTGGTTCGGCTCGTATAGCAGGGACATTCCGGCCTCCCAGACCAGGGCTCACCCGCAGGAAACAGTTACCACAAAGCCCCGTCTGATTCAACGGGGGGACGCCTGGTTTCTGGCGCAAGAGACGGGGGACGAAGGTGGCAGCGGAGCGCGAAGTGGGAAGGCCGCCGCGAGCGGCCTCGCGGCGGCCTCGGATGGCGGGCCAGGAGGGACTCGAACCCCCAACCGTAGGCTTCGAAGGCCTCCACTCTATCCGATTGAGCTACTGGCCCTGGCACGCCCGGCAGGATTCGAACCTGCGACCGTCGGATTAGAAATCCGATGCTCTATCCACTGAGCTACGGGCGCCTTACGTTCGCCAA
>CAYYCI010000204.1:0-7300 GCA_964470215.1 uncultured Planctomycetota bacterium | reverse complement strand
CAATCGGAGGCCGATGCAGTGGCTGGCGCGGAGCGAGGCCGGCGGCTGAGCCGCCGCGAGCGAGAGCAACTGGCCCACAAGCAGGAAATCCTCGAGGCGGCCGAGCGGGTGTTCGCTCGCCACGGATTCCACGGCGCGACGATGGAGCAGATCGCCCGGGAGGCCGACTTCGCCGTGGGAACCCTCTACAACTTCTTCAAGAGCAAGGAGGACCTCTACCACGCGGTTGTTGGCGACATCTTCAAGCGAGCCGAAAAGGCTTTCCGCAATGAGGTCCTCACCAAGGAGGACCCCCGCGCGGCCATCGAGGCCCTCGTTGACCTGCGCCTGCGGTTCTTCCGTTCCCACCGGGCGTTCGCCCGCGTCGTCTTCGAGACCGTCCACGTCGGGCGGCTCGGCCCCAGGCTGTGGCTTCCACGCGAGCACCTGGCGGGCTACGACCGTGCGATGCACGAGCTGGCGGGAGTGCTCGAGCAGGGCATTGAGCAGGGGGTTTTCGTGGAGGCGGAACCTTTCGCCCTGGCGCTGGTGGTCCACGGGGCGCTCAATGCGTTCATCGCCCACTGGGTGCAAAAGGCCGACGAGGAGCCGACGCAGCCGCGCGTGGAGGATTTCCGCCGGAGCCTGATGGCTTGCCTGCTCGCCAACGCGCCTTCAGAGGGGAGCGAGAATGAGGATTGACCACCTGGGCCGGCAACTCCTGATTGTCGGGCTCGCCCTCGCGGTGGCGGGGTGCGTGACAACCGGCCAGATAGCCGAGGAGGTGGCACGGAGTCGCCGGGAGGCCTTCCACTGCTGGCGCGAGGCCGAACAGGACACGCGGCCTCTCGTCAAGGGCAAACTCGGCCTGCGCGCAGCCCAACTTCTGGCCGTGGGGAACAACAAGCAACTCCTCGCCATCCTCAAGGAGAAGGAAGTGGCCGAGGGCAAGATAACCGAGGCGTGGGCGGATGCCCTGCCCAATCTCCGCCTCGAGGCCACCTACAGCCGCCTCGACGAGGTTCCCAGCTTCAGTGCCGGGCCGGCGAAGGTGACCGTCGGCGACGAGAACAACTATTCCCTGGCCCTCACCCTCGCCCAGCCCATCTTTCGCGGCGGGGCCATTGGAGCCGGGATTCGCGCCGCCAAGATTTATTCTCTCCTGGCCGACGAGCAGGTCCGCGGTGTCCTCCAGCAGGTGCTCTACGAGGCCCGCAAGGCATATTACGACGTCCTCCTGGCCAGGGAACTGGTCGAGGTCAGCGAGGAGGACCTGGCGCGCGTGCGCCGCCACCTGGCCGACGTCGAGAAGAAACAGCGCGCCGGGACCGCCACCGATTTCGACGTCCTGCGAGCCAGGGTCGAGGTCAGCAATGTCGAGGCCGAGCTGATCGAACGCCGCAACGCCTTCCACCTGGCCAAGACGGCCCTGCTCAAGACCCTCGGCGTCTCACAGAAAAGCCAGGTGGAGTTGAGCGACCACCTAGTCTATCGGCCTGAGGAGGTGGAACTGGCGGCGGCGGTCGAAAAGGCCCTGCGCGACAGGCCGGAACTGCGCCAGGGCGAACTTTCGGTAAGGCTCCGCCGCGAAGCGCTCGTGGCCGCACGCTCCGGTTGGTGGCCGAGCATTGATGCCTTCGTCACCGAGAACTACGCCTATCCCGACCCCCATTCGATGACCAACCTCGAGTGGGGCGACGCCTGGACCGCGGGCCTGAAGGCCTCCTGGGCAATCTTCGACGCAGGGAGAACCGCGGGCCGCGTCCGACAGGAGAAGGCGCGCCTGGAAGAGGAGCGCTTGAAACTCCTCGAGGCCGAGGAGTTCGTGCTGCTGGACGTCCAGCAGGCGATCTTGAACATCCAGGACGCCGAGCAGTTTGTCCGCTCGCAGTCGGCGAACCTGGAGCGTGCGCGCGAAGGTCTGCGCCTGGCCGAGGCGGGCTATCGCCAGGGCGTGACCACCGAGGTCGAGGTGCTCGACGCCCGCCAGGCGCTCTCGCGCACCCAGGCCCTCTACTACCAGGCACTCCACAAACACATGCTCGCACGCCTGATGCTCGAGCGAGCCACCGGCGCGCTCGTTCCTCCGGCCAAGGAGCAGGAGCCGTGAAGAAGTTCATAAAGGCGCTCGGCTGGCTGATCGCCCTCGGCGGCCTGGCCGCGCTGATCGGCCACAGGGGCTACCAGCGCTACCTGGAGAAAAAGGCTGCCGTCGAGCCCCGGAAGAAAGAAACTGTCGGAGAGGTCCCGAAGGTCCGGGTGACTACCGTCCGCCGAGGCACGGTGCGGCGCTTCGCTCGCCTGACCGGCACGGTTCACCCGATGGCCGAGGTCCGCCTGATGGCGAAGGTCAGCGGCCGGCTCGAGCGCCTGCGCCTGCCCGACGGCACCCTGATAGAGAGGGGGACAGTGATCCCGGAGCCGGGGATCTGCGTGGCGGTGATTGACCACGAGGCGTTCGCCGCGCAACTCCGCCAGGCCGAGGCCGCGCTCGCCGCCCTGAAGGCCCAGCAAGCCGAGATCGAGGCGGGGGCCAGGCCACAGGAACTCGAGATAGCGCGGGCCAACGTCCGGGGGGCCGAGGCGGCCGTGAAAGCCGCCGAGGCCGCGGTGGCGCAGGCCGAAGCCGCGCTCGAGAACGCCACCAAGGAATACGAGCGCATGCGGAACCTCTACCGCGACAAGGTCGTAACCAAGCAGCAACTCGACGCAGCGGAGGCGCAGTACGAGATCGCGCGGGAGAAGCACCGCGCCGCCCTCGAGGGGGTCCGCAGCGCCCGCGAACAACTCATCGCCGCCCAGCAAAAACTCCGATTGACCGAGGAAGGGGCCAGGAAAGAAAAGCGTCAGGCCATCGCCGCACGGGTCCGCCAGGCCGAGGCCACGCGCGAACTGGCCAGGATAAACTTCGACGAGTCCACGGTCGAAAGCCCCATTGCCGGGGTCGTGGCCGTCAAGCATCTCGACGAGGGCAACATGGTCGGGCCGACCACCCCCATCATCACCATCGCCCAGATTGAGACCGTGAAGGTGGTCGTGGGGGTGAACGAGCAGGATGTGCGCTTCGTCGTTCCCGGGAAGACTCGGGCGCTCGTCTGCCTCGATGCCTATCCCGGCGAGCACCGCGAGGGCACGGTCACCCGGGTGAGCCCGATGGCCGACGAACGCACCCGCACGGTCGAGGTCGAAATCCACCTCCCGAACCCCGAGCGGAAACTCAGGCCAGGGATGTTCGCCAGGGTGGAACTCCTCCTCGAGGAGCGGCGCGGGGTGCCGGTCGTCCCGGCCAAAGCCGTGCTGCGACTCGAGGATGGCAACTTCGCCTACGTGGTCAACGACAACGTGGCCCACCGCCGCGCCGTGAGGCTCGGTCTGCGCGAGGGCGAGATGGTCGAGGTCGTCGAGGGCCTGGAGCCGGGCGAGGTGATCATCACCCACGGCCTGCGCCTGGTGAGCGAAGGCGCCAGGGTCGAGGTCGTCCGCGACGAACCGCCAGCCGAAGGAGGACGGCGATGAGACTCTCCGAGGTGGCGGTCGAGCGCCCCGTGACCACCTTGATGGTCTTCTTCGGGGTGCTGGTGATCGGGGCGTTCTGCCTGACGCAGTTGCCGATAGACCTCCTGCCCGAGATGGACCTTCCGGCCATAAGCGTGGTCACGCGCTATCCGGGCGCCGCGGCGGAGGACGTCGAGACCAAGGTCACGGAAATTCTCGAGGACCGCATCGCCACTGTGCCCGACATAAAACACATTCTTTCGACCTCGAAGGAGGGGGTGTCGTTGATCCAACTGGCCTTCGAGTGGGGCACGGACCTCGACACCAGGGCCAACGACGTCCGCGACAGGATCGGCCTGGCCGAGATAGACCTGCCCGAGGATGTGGAGAAGCCGCTGGTCTTCAAGATCAACATGTCCGATTTGCCGATTCTCTTCTATGGCGTGATGGCGACCGAGAGTCTGCCAGACCTCAAGAGGATCGTCGAGGACCAGATTGCCGACCCGCTCAAGCGCTTGCCGGGGGTCGGAGCGGTGGTGATCCGCGGCGCGGTTGACCGGCAGGTCAATATTCACTTCGACCGCCAGCGCCTGGCCAGTTACGGCCTGACGCCCCAGGACATCGCGGCGGTGGTCTCGCGTGAGAACCAGACCATCCCGGGCGGAGACATCAAGGAGGGGCTCACCGACTACATGGTAAGGGTCCCGGGGGAGTTCAAGAGTGTCGAGCCGATGAAGCGCATCGTCATCGCCTCGCGGAACGGCTCGGTCGTGAGGCTCAGCGATGTCGCGACGGTGGAGTTCGGCCACGAGGAAACCACCCGGCTCGCCCGCGTCAACGGCAGGCGCGGCCTCGTCTTCTTCGTCCAGCGTCAGTCGGGAGCGAACACAGTCCAGGTGGCGAGGCGGGTGCATCGGCGGTTGGACGAGTTGCGCAAGAGCCTGCCCCCCGACGTGGTCGTGGTCAATGCCATGGACGCCTCCGAGGACATCGTTCGGATGATCAGGGACCTCGGTGAGACCTTGTTTCTAGGTGGCGGGCTGGCCGTGTTGGCTGTGTTGATCTTCCTTCGCCAGGTTCGGGCCACCTTCGTCATCGCGCTCACCATCCCCTTCTCGCTCGTCCTGACCATCATCGTCGTCTATTTCCTCGGCTACACGATCAACATGATGACCCTGTTCGGGATGACGATCGGGGTGGGGATGGTGGTGGACAACGCTATCGTGGTCCTCGAGAACATCAGCCGCCACCGCGAGGAGGGGGAGCAGCCGCGCGAGGCGGCCATCTATGGCGCGCGCGAGGTCGGCATGGCCATCACCGCCTCGACCCTTACTACCGTGTGTATCTTCTTCCCCATTCTTTTCGTCAGGGGAATGACCAAGATCCTGTTCGCCGAGTTCGCGGTGATAGTGAGCGTGGTCATTCTCAGTTCGCTGTTTTGCGCGCTCACCCTCACGCCGATGCTTTCCTCGAGATTGTTGCGCGGGGGCGGGGGCGGTCGGTTCTTCCAGATGAGCGAGCGAGCGTTCGAGGCATTTGCCGGGCGCTATGCGGCCCTCCTCGGCTGGGCGCTCCACCGCCGGTGGCTCGTGGTCGTTGTCGCGGTCGCGCTTTTCGCGGGGAGTCTTTTTGTGATTCCCCTCGTCGGCTCGGAGTTCATGCCCGAGGAGGACCGCGCGATCCTCCGCGGCTACGTCCACCTGCCGGTCGGAACCCGCGTGGAGGAAACCGCGCGGGTGATGGGCGAGATCGAAAACATCCTGCGCGAGGAAATCCCGGAGAGCGCGCGCAAGACGATCTTCTGGCGCTGCGGCCAGAGCAAGGAGGCAATCGCGAGCGTCTTCGGCGAGGAAGGCTCCCACATCGGCGAGTTCGGCGTCAAACTCGTCCCCAAGACCCAACGCGACCGCTCCGTCAAGGAGCTCGCCGAAGCGGTCCGCAAGCGCCTGGAGGCCATTCGAGGACCGAACCGGATGGTCAAACTTCGCCTGGACACCGCCGACCCGATGGCCGGAATGATTCTGGGCGGCGCCCAACCCCTGAGCGTTGATATCCTCGGGGACGACATGGAGGCCACTGACAAGTTGGCCGAGAAGTTCAAGAGGTTCCTCGAGGCGACCCCCGGCGCTGTGGATGTCACGGTCTCGCGCGTCAAGGGCAGGCCGGAACTATGGGTCGAGGTGGACCGGGACCGCGCATCGGCCCTCGGCCTGAACGTCTTCCAGATCGCCGACACCATCCGCGCCTCCTACTACGGCCGCAAGGCCACGAAGTACCGAGTGGGAGGGGACGAGTACGACATCTTCGTGCGCCTGCGCGAGGAGGACCGCGCCCGGGTCGCCGAACTGGTCCACACCCCGATCCGCCTGCCCGGGGGCGGGCTGGTCCAGGTGGGCAATCTGGCCTCCGTGGAACTGCGGCTCGGCCCGGTGGAGATCGAGCGCAAGGACCAGGTGCGGAAGGTCAGCGTCGGGGCGAACGTCCGCGGCCGCTCGCTTGGCGAAGTGACGGCCGACTTCGAAAGACACTTGGCAACCGTCCCCATACCCAGTGGGGTCGAGACCAAGATGGCCGGCCAGACCGAAGAGCAGCGCGAGAGCTTCTTCTGGCTCACCCTGGCGCTAGGCATTGGAGTGGTCCTGGTCTACATGGTCATGGCCTCGCAGTTCGAGTCCCTCGTGGACCCATTCGTCATCATGTTCTCGGTCCCATTCGCCTTCGTGGGGGTGATCTGGGCAATGTTCCTGGGCGGCCACAACCTCAGCATCATCGTCTTCATCGCCCTCCTCATGCTCGTCGGGATAGTGGTCAACAACGCGATCGTGCTCGTTGACTACACGAATATCCTCCGCGCGCGGGGGTTGCGCCTCTTCGAGGCGGTTCAGCAGGCGGGTCGCACGCGCCTGCGGCCCGTCCTCATGACCGCACTGACCACCATCGTCGCCCTCCTGCCCATGGCCTTCACCCGTGGCCAAGGCTCCGAGGTCTGGAACCCGCTGGGCCTGACCGTCTTGGGCGGCTTGCTCGTCTCGACCCTGGTCACGCTGGTGCTCGTGCCGACCATCTACACGATCTTCGAGCGCGGCCGCTGGTCCAAGGAGCGCTGAGATCAAACTGGTCTTAATCGCCCACGGCGAGGGAATCTCGTCCGAGGTCATGGACCTCCTCGAGAAGGTCGGCGCCGACAGTTACACCCGATGGACCGGCGTGCAGGGGAAGGGGAAGGCCAGCGGCCCACACCTGGGGACCCACGTCTGGCCGAAACTCAACGCGGTGGTCGCCGTAGCAGTGGACGATTCTCAGGCCGAGCGCCTGGTCGAGGGCGTGCGCGAGTTGCGAAAGAGGCTCGGCGCCGAGGGCGTCAAGGCATTCGTCCTCCCCCTCGAGGCCATCACCTGAGAACCCCCCGGCCCTTGGGCGCGGCCCCCGCGGCCCAATGCTCCCCCAGCCTCAGCGTCAGTGTTCGTCCGTGCCGGTCCGTGTGGGTCTGCGTGCAGTTCTTCACCCCCAGCCAATCGTCCTGGCAAACATCGGCCCCCTTCGTTGTCCCGTGCCTTCGGGTCAGTGGGATGGGACACTATTGGTCTTTGTCCGGGCGTGGGGCGATTTCCGGCGCGAGGACCGCCCGAAAGCCCAGGATGGCCATGCCCCGAACGTCCGGCGCGAACGCGTATCGGCTCGCCGAGCGGATGTACGGGAAGACGACCTTCATCGGGTCTCGTCGCTGCGCCGGGCAGGTTCGTCGGGCGGGATGCCCATCAGGAAGGTGCCGGGCGGGATGCGAACCATCTCGAGGCCCGGCCCGGGGATGGTCCACCTCGGCGCC
>CAYYCI010000203.1:0-7302 GCA_964470215.1 uncultured Planctomycetota bacterium | reverse complement strand
CCTGAGCACCTGGCGGGCCTCCCCCTCGCGCCCCGCGCCTGAGGATGCCTCGGCCAACAGGTAGAGGACCTCGTCGGCACGCGCAGTCCGTGGCTCGTCCTCGAGCATCTCCACACAGGCCGCTCGACACTCCAGGTATGCCCCGCGCCGGAGGGCGCAACGCGCCAGCCCCACTCGCGCCGCGACCTCCAACTGCCGCGAGTGCCGGCAACGCAAGCACTTGCGAAACTCGCTCTCGGCCTCGTGGACCTGGCCGTCGGCCAGAGCTATCAGACCCAGAACGTGATGTGCCTCGGCCACCCGGCTGTCGCCAGGGGCCACCGCCACAAACTCCCGCAACGCCATCGCGGCCGCCGCCCGACGACCAGCCAGGAATGCCTCCATCCCCTCGCTGTACTTCGGGTGGACGGCCTCCCTGCCTGGCCAACACCGGCACGCTGGACACAGCGGCATCAGAATGCCGATCAGCCCGAGCGCCAGATTGCGACCCGTCCTGCGAGCATCACCCATGGAGTTTCACCGCCAACGAGGCCACCCGCTTCCCATACTCTTCACACAAGTTAGTCGCGCGATTGTCCGGCGCGCCCACCGCCACCGGGCCGTAGTGGTCTCCTGCGGAGGTTCCCTGGACCACCATTCCATGGATCAGGAGGGCCTGGATGATGGCCATGATGGTGGTCTCGTTGCCGCCGCCGATATTCGCCGACGAGGAAAACGCCCCCCCGACTTTCCCCTCCAGTTGCCCGTGGAACGCCACGCTGTCGTCAAGGAGTTTCTTGACCTCAGCCGCCGGCAGCCCGTAGTAGGTCGGCGAGCCGATGACGATGGCGTCGTAGTCGGTCAGATCCTTGGCTTCCACCTCCGCAACCGGCTTCAGCGTCACCTCTGCACCGTCCACCCCCTCGGCGCCCTGGGCGATCAGTTCGGCCATCTTCCTGGTGTTTCCACCGCGCGAGTGGAAGGTCACGAGCACCCTCGCCATGACCATCTCCTTTCGTTCTCCCTCGCCCTCATTATCACCGACCCCTCTGGGTCGTGTCAAGGACGACCGTTTCCACGGCCTTCCCTCGGGAGCACTGCGCAACACCTGGTGGCAAGTCCACGAGCCAGTATGTCGGGCATAGATTTCCCGATGCCCACGCGGCGACCTCACGGCCTTGCTGCTCTCCGAACCCGAGCGCCCGTGTCAGTCCGCGTCGGTGCCCGTGCGACAGACGCATCGGGCTTGGCCCAGGACTACCACGGAAGTTCAGGCTGGGCGTCGCGGGGCCGTTTTTCGCTCAGCAGGGTCTCGAGTTCGCGCAGCGACCGGATGGGTCGTGCGCCGTGTGCCTCGGCCAGCGAATTGCCCGCCGCGCTCAGGCTTGGGTTCCTGAACCGCACGACGAGTCCCTTGCGGCCGATGGCCAGCGCATGGCGCAGGGTGCTCAGCGCGCCGCCGCGCTCCCGCGTCTCGACGACGAGCACCGCGTCGCTGAGCGCTGCTATCAGGCGGTTGCGGGCGAGCGCCGCAGCCGTCGCCCACGGGGCGAGCGGATAGACTTCCGAGACGGCCGCCGCCCGCCGCCACAAGTGAGCGCCGGGCGGATAGCCCGGTTGTGGGCGAAAGGCCAGAATGCCGGTGGGAAGGACCATGAGCGTCAGTCCTCCCGCGGCGAAAGCGCCCCGATGGGCCGCTGCGTCTATCCCGCTGGCGTTCCCGCTCACCACCACCCAGCCGCTCCGCGCAAAATGGCTCGCTACCCGAGTGGCGACCAGGACGCCCTGTTCGGAGGCGCGCGTCGTGCCCACGATGGCCAGTGCGCGTCGTCGAGGCGGGGGCAGGCGCCCCTTCACGAAAAGCAATGGCGGCGAACTGGGCAGGTCGAGAAGCCTCGGCGGATAGTCCCGGTCCTCCCGGCGCAGTGCGGCGACACCCTCGGCGACCAGCCGCCGCGCCACGCCCAGATGGCGCCCGAGGCGCGCCCCCTCGCGCGCTATCCCCTCGACGGCGGCCACGGGGAGTTTCGGCACCGCCAGGAGTTCTTCCCTCGCGGCGGAGAGCACCGCCTGTGGCGAGCCGAACGCGGCGACCAGGCGGGTCATCGAGGCGGCGCCGAGTCCCTCGACGGCGTGGAGGGCCAACCACGCCGCGAGTTCATCTTCCTGGATGCCAGGTCGCGACTTCTCGGCGGGAGTTCTCACAGCCGCACTATTTCCACTCCCCTGAGGATGCCGCCGTCGAGGACGAATCTCGCGCCCTCACACTCGCACAGTTCCCCGCCCATTGTCTCCAGCGACCATTCGGGCATGGCCGCCAGGACCGCCGGCTCGATGCTTCCGCCGTGGGAGATGGCCAGCGCGTTCTTGCCAGGCGGGAGGGCCTGGACGAGTTCACTCACCTTCTCGAAAAACGTCCTCCCGAACTCCTCGCAGATGGATCGCGTGGCTGGAATGGTCAGATAGGCCTCGAGGAGAGAGCACCCCGTCCGTTCGCGGAGGGTCTGGACCTGGCGGTCGAAGTCGGCCAACTTAGGCGGCGGCGTCCCGAACTCCGGGACTATCGTGTAGGAGGTGAAGCCGAGCGCCTCGAGGGTCTGGATGCACCGGCCTTTCGGGCTGGTGTAGCAGGCGTGGTAATCGTCGAGGAGGGTTTGCCTGGCGCGGGTGGCCAGTGCGAGACCTTCGGGCGAGAGGGCGTCGCCCTCGCCACGGATGCTGTGGCGGCGGACCTCGAAGATTTCCGCCATGGCACGCTCTCCTTCGCCACGTGCTAGTTCTCTCGCTCGGCGATGGTGGGCCGCTTGAAGTAGAGCCAATCCCCCGAGGCCGTGACCAGTTGCCAGCCCTCGCGGCCGAGGCGGTTGACCACCGACTCGCTGCGGGTCCTCAGGCAGCGATACTCCCAGCGGGTGGTGGGGTCGAGCGCGAGGATGACGGGCTGGAGGTCTTCGGCTTGTTTTGCGACCAGGGCGCTCAGTTCGCCCAGGCGCTTGTCCATGGTCTTCACCGCTTCCGTGGCCTCGGCCACGTCGGACCTCAGGCCCTTCGGGTCGGTGACCGCCTTGCGCAGTTCGGCCACCTGGGCCTCGAGACTGTCGAGTTTCTTGAGGATTTCCGTCACGTCGAACTCGGCCACGATCCTGGCCGTGCGGAGTTGTCCGGCTTCCTGCGCCGTCGAGCGCTCGGCAATGAACAACACGAGGCCGCATGCGACGACCAGCGAGAGCACGACCACGAGCCTACCCATGGCCCTTCTCCTTTGTCCCGGGTGGACTTCTTTCGACCGGGATTATAGTCCCTGCTCATGGGGCAGTCAACGCACCTCGCCGGGCGGCTCACTTCTTGCGGATGCGGAGGAGGATGTCCTCGGAGAAGGTGGGGGTTGGGAGTTCGGCGGCGCCGCGCTCAGGCTCGATGGTCTCGGTGCGAATTGTGCGCCCGTTGGCCGGGTCGAACCAGGTGACCTCGTAGCGGCCGCTGCCGAGTCCGACGCGGGTCGTGCCCTCCTCGCTGGCGCCGGTCATGTAGACCAGAATCTCCCCTTTGCGAACCGAGGCCAGGTGAGCGACATTCCGCGGGGTCGAGAGCACCACGGCGTCGTCGCGGCGAAGTTCCCAGTAGCGGAGCGTGCGCGCGAAGTCGGCCAGGTAGCGGCAGAACTCGAACGCCGGCGGCCTCTCGCCGATCGGCCGCCACGGCGGCCGGTTGGCCGAGGTGCCCAGGAGCAGCGCCTTCCAGAAGATCGCTCGCTCGGCCTGGGCGTTCGCAGGATAGGTCTCGTCGAGGAGGACCGGCATGCGAATGCCGTGGGGCTCCGGGGGGACGTTGCCGTGGAGGTTGGCCACATCGAGGCCCTCGATGAGGAAGTAGGCACCGGGGTCCCGTACGACGTTGAGGGCCACCAGATGGTCGAAGTGGTCGTGTTCGCGGAAGAACGCTGCCCAGTGTTCTGCCCACTTCAGGCTGGCTCGCCCGAGGTTGCCCCGGCGGTTCATCTGGTTGTTGAGTTCGTAGTAAACGTTGGTGTAGGCGCTCGTGCGGGCCAGGAGGTATGCGACGTAGGCTTCCTGGGCCCTGCGGTTCGCCTCGTTGCTCAGGTCGTAGAAGGCGGGACTTCCGGAGATGCCCGACAGTGGCCCGCCATTGCGAGAGTTGAAGGGGTGGAGGGACCAGCGCTGGCCGTCGCCCGAGGCCAACCCGGTCTCGTCGAAGATAGTCAACTCGAAGACGATGCCGAGTCTCTGGCCGTGGGCAAGCACGGCGTCGAGTTTGTCCCAGAAGGGCGGCGAGAAACGGCTCAGGTCGTAGCGCCCATCGTGGACCGGCCAGGGCGCCAACTCCGGATGGCGCTCGACCACCGCGGGCTCCACCCACGGGACCTCGAGGAGGAAGATGCGACAGCGATTCATCCCGCTGCGGGCGCAATCGTCCAGGAACGACTTCCACGCATCGAGGGAGTTGGCGGGGGTGCCGTCGTCGCCCGGGGCGTTGAGCGCAAGGGTCCCCGCGCCGATGGGGTAGAAGCGCGAGCCATCGTCGAAGACGAGCGTCCTGGGGAAATCGCGCGCGACCCGCACGAACCCCCGCGCCTTGCTCTCCAGGCACTTGACCGCCCCGTGGGTCGTCTCGGTGCCCCCGGGGGTCTTGAGGTCGAGGCGGTAGAACCACACGCCCGGCTGGTCGAGCGCCATCCGGACCTTCCACGTCCCATTGCCCGCGTAGAAGCCGGCGACGGTGATGTTCCTGTCGTCGGGTGCGACGAGCGTGGCCGAGAAGGCGGCGTCAGCGAATGGGTTGGCCAGTTCCGGGGTCTTCTTTGGCTTGAAGGCAAGTTCGCACAGGGCGAAACGCGGGACCTCGAGGTTCGGTTCGCCTGTGAGTTTTTGGCGCGGGGCGGTGGGTCCCAGCGCCCTGCCCCGGCGCCCAAGAGCCACGATGGCGTCCTTGCGGACCACCTTGTCGGGGTCGTTGACCATGCGCAGAAGCAAGCGGGTGGCTTCCTCGCCTGGGATGTTGCCCAGGGCCACCACGGCCTTTGCCCGCACGTGGTTGTCGGGGTCGGAGAGGGCGGCTTCGAGAAACGGCAGGGCCTCCTTTCCGCCGATCTTCCCGATTGCCCAGATGGCGCAACGGCGGGTCTGGACGTTCTTGCTCTCGAGCACTTTCCCGAGGGCCTCGAGCGCAGGCTTGCCGATCCGGGAGAGGCTGATGGCCGCCTTCCAGCGCATGTCCTCATCCTGGGACTCGAGGGCCGAGGCCAGGGGTCCGCTGGCAGTCGGGTCGGCGATCTCGCCGAGCGCCCACGCGGCGCAGTGCTGCGCCGGCAGTTCCCCGCCCAGGAGCACGGCGATGAGGTGGAGGACCGAGGGCTTGCCGATGCGCCTCAGCCCCACCGCCGCCTTCCAGCGGACCTCCTCGTCCGGGTCGTCGAGGGCCTTGGCGAGCGGGCCGACGGCGCTCTCGTGGCGAATCTGGCTGAGGATCCAGGCTGCCATGCGCCGGCCCTCCAGCCATTGGCCCTCGAGCAAGGTCTTGACCACCGGGACGGCTTTCGGGCCCTCGCGGATCAGGGCGCGGGCAGCGTCCCACTTCTTCCCGGGCTCGTTCTCGCCGAGGCGGAAACACAGCGCGCGGAGGCGTTGATACTCCTCCGGCGCCAGTCCCTCGGGCACTCCTGCGCCCAAGGCTGCCACGGACACCCAAAGCAAGAACAATGCGCGCATCGCTTCTCGAACCTCTCCACCCGGAGTGTAGCAGAAGGCCATCGGCAGTTCAACGCACCGGCCCGCGCCGGCTCGTTGAACTGGCGCGCAGGAGTCCCGATGGCTACAATCCCACCAGCCCGCAACCAGAGGCCAACGAGATCCAAAAGGCCGGGCCATGGGAATCCTGGAAGAGGCGCGCGAGGGGCTCCGAGAAGCATCTCGAAGGCGTGGTGTGCCACTGGAGGTCGTCGTGGTAGTTCGCCCCCTGGCGCCGCAGGACGCCATCGGCAGCCAGGCCAGCGACGAATTCGTCCTCAAGCGCGGGAAGGAACGTGTGATCGAGGATGGCTCTGCGGAACTCGAGGCTCTTTGGCAGTGGTGCCATGTCGGCCTCGCGACAGGTCCTTCGCTAGTCAATGCGACCATTGACGAGATCGCCTCGGCCTTCGCTCGCGAGGGCAAGTCCCCGGTCTTCTACGGCAACACGGTCTCGGCCACCGCGGCACTCGTCGGCCTCGACCACTTTTGTCCTTTCGGAAGGTAAGACGCCAGGAGCAACGCCAATGGACTGGACAGCGGTGGCAATGGCGCTCGCAGTGCTGTGTGGTGCAGCGCTCTGTCAGGCCGCCCAGGGGCCCGAGGTAATCGAGTTGTGGCCGGAGAAGGTGCGGCGGCAGTGGAACCTGGCGGGCCACGAGGTGAGCAAGACCGACCCGTGGCGCGGCGGGCCGGCCACAATCACGCGGCTGACGAACATCGCGAACCCGAGCCTCACCGTTTTTCGGCCCGAAAAGCCGGCTCCCGGCCACCCGGCGGTCATCGTGTGCCCTGGCGGCGGCTACTCGATCCTGGCCTGGGACCTCGAGGGCACCGAGGTGGCCGCGTGGCTCAACTCGCTGGGGATCGCTGGGTTCGTGCTCAAGTATCGGGTGCCGCGGCAACGGGGCGGCGCCTTCCAGGATTGCCAGCGTGCGGTCTCACTGGTTCGGAGCCGCGCGGCGGACTTCGGCATCGCGCCCCAGAGGATAGGCGTCCTGGGCTTTTCGGCCGGCGGCCACCTGGCGGCGAGGGTCTGCACGAACTGGCGGAAGCGAGCCTACGAGGCCGTGGACGAGGCCGACGAGGCCAGTTCCCGCCCCGATTTCGCCATACTCATCTACCCGGCCTACATGGCCAGGGGAGCGGTGCTGGACAGGGAGACCCTGCCCGTCGGGCGCCACGTCCCGCCGACCTTCATCGCCATCGCGGCTACCGACAAGTTCGCCGCAGGAGCGCTCTACTACGCCACCGCGTTGAGGCAGGCGAAGGTTCGCTTCGAACTCCACGTCTTCGCCGTCGGGAGCCACGGCAGTGGGCTTCGCCCCCCGGCGGTCGGACTCACCACCTGGCCGAGCCGCTGTGAGGAATGGCTCCGGGCCATAGGAGTCCTCGGCCAGGACGGCAAGTGACTCATCAAACCCTCTCGGCGATTGCCCAAGGCTAGCCGCTTGGTTTCACCCGGCAAAATGGCTTTGTTTCGCAGTCGGCGGGTGGAGAGGTCAGTTGCGCGACGCCCGGGCGCGGAGCATGGCGCGGCGGCGGGATAACTCCGCTTCCTTGCGGCGGCGACGCGCCG
>CAYYCI010000202.1:0-7310 GCA_964470215.1 uncultured Planctomycetota bacterium | reverse complement strand
AAACCCCTTTGTTGCGAACCGAGAGCATCAGCGCCATGTAGTCGTGCACCGCCCCGATGAACACGACACCGAGGAAAATCCAAAGGACCGTCGCGCCCCAGCCGAAATACGCCACCGCCAGCACCGGTCCGACAATCGGACCCGCCCCCGCTATCGAGGCGAAGTGGTGGCCGAACAACACGACCGGCTTGGCCGGGTAGTAGTCCACCCCATCGTTCTGCGCAATGGCCGGAGTGGCCTGATCGGTGGGAGCGATGACCCGCCGCTCGAGGTGCTTGCCATAGAGCCAGTAGGCGGCCACGAGCCAAACCACTGCCACGACGAGCAACACCACGCTGTTCACGGTCGGCTTGCCTCCATTCGTCCCCCGCGGCTGACCGTTGAATCAAACCACAACGGCCAATCCGAGTCAAACTTCCCCCCTACCCTGCCTCAGGGGCGCGGAGCGGATGGCTTGTGCGGTTGCAGGCACGCGAAGCACATCTATGAGGAAGCCCGAAATACAGGCAGAGCAAGGCGCGTGGGCTTTCGCACGCTTTTTGCACCGCAATCAGTTGCCAGGCGAGAAGGAAAAGAATGCCTTGGCTGGCACCCGACTCCGGCTCCTCGCCCCGAAACGCCGCAGGGCGAACGCCTTGCGCTCTCTCGGCAAAGCATTCTTTTCCTTCGCGCCTGCCTTGGGAACCCACGGTGCACAAAAGCGTGCCAAAGCCCACGCGCCCAAGTCTACCGCGAGGCCAACCACCGGCTTCCTGCATAGTCTCAGGCTAGAAAGCAGGTGCCACCGACACCTTGTCCACAATGTCCACCCCATCCACTATGTCCGCAATACGGCTTGGAGTGAGAAGGGCCGTGCCGTGCCCAGGCCCTCACGCCCCGGCGCGCACTCGGCCCCGGGTTTGCTGGCAGCCGACGCCGGCTTGACGAACCCACGCCCTCCCGATAGCATTGTCACGCCCAGTGTGGCTCAAGCCCCGGACCTACGCAAGACTAACCGGCGGAGAAAGACCTTGGGCAAGACCATGACGGAGAAAATCCTCGGCGAGCATGTCGGAGGGGACGTGCGAGCCGACGACTATGTGGTCGTGGACGTTGACTGGGCATACGTCCAGGACGGCACGGGGCCGCTGACGGTCCGCCAGGTCGAGAAGATGGGGGTGGAGCGCCTGGCGCGCCCCGAGCGCTGCATACTCTTCATAGACCACGCCGCCCCCAGCCCCCGACGCGAACTGTCCAACGACCATATCACCCTCCGTAACTTCGCCCGGAAAACCGGCGCAATCCTCTCCGAGGCCGGCAGCGGCATCTGCCACGTCCTGGCCACCGAGCGCTTCGTCTGCCCCGGCGAGGTGGTGGTCGGCGCGGATTCCCACTCCTGCACTGGCGGGGCCCTCGGCGCTTTCACCACGGGCATGGGCTCGACCGACGTGGCCGTGGCCTTCGCGTTCGGGAAGACCTGGCTGCGGGTGCCGCAGGCCTGGCGGGTGGTCCTCAGGGGCGAGTTTCCGCCGGGGGTCTTCGCCAAGGACCTCATGCTCCACCTGATCGGGACCATCGGGGCCGACGGCGCGACCTACAAGGCCCTCGAGTTCGCCGGCCCGGCCGTGGCCTCGATGGCGATGGAAGACCGGCTGACGATGGCGAACATCGTGGTCGAGTGTGGCGCGAAGGCGGGGATTTTCCCCTCGGACGGCGTGACGCACCAGTTCCTCGCGGCACGCGGGCGGGGCGAGCGCTTCCGCCCAATCGCCCCCGACGATGACGCATCCTACGAGCGTACGCTGGAGTTCGACCTCTCTTCCCTCGAGCCGACGGTTGCCTGCCCCCACCAGCCCGACAACACCACCACGGTCGGCCAGGTCGGCGACGTGGCGGTCAACCAGGTGGTCATCGGCACGTGCACGAACGGGCGGCTGAGCGACTTCCACGTCGCCGCGCGAGTGCTCAAAGGCCGCAAGGTCCACCCAGACGTCAGGCTCCTCATTACCCCCGGCTCCCGGGAGATTCTCCGACAGGGGATAGCCGACGGCACGTTCCCGGCCCTCCTGGAGGCTGGCGCCACGATCACTGCCCCGGGCTGCGGCCCGTGCGTGGGGGTCCACGACGGGGTGCTCGGCGACGGCGAGGTCTGTCTCTCGACCCAGAACCGAAACTTCAAGGGCCGAATGGGCAACCCCGAAGGATTCATCTACCTCGGCTCGCCCGCCGTGGCGGCAGCGACCGCCATCGAGGGCAAGATCGCGGACCCGCGCAAGTACCTCGAGTGAACCGGAGGCCACATGGCGACCATACGCGGAAAGGCGTGGAAGTTCGGCGACGGGATAAGCACCGACCACATCGCCCCGGGCCGCTATTTCCACCTGCGCTCGAACCTCCCTGAGTTGGCGAAACACGTCCTGGAGGACGCCCGCGCCGACTTCGCCCAGGAGGTCCGCCCCGGCGACCTGGTGGTCGCGGGGCGGAACTTCGGCCAGGGCTCGAGCCGCGAACACGCCCCCACCATCATCAAACTGGCCGGGGTGGGGGCGGTGCTGGCCAAGAGTTTCGCCAGGATTTTCTTCCGGAACTGCATCAACGTCGGCCTCCCGCCCATCCAGTGCGACACCGACCAGATCGCCGAGGGCGACGAGTTGGAGGTAGACCTGGCCGCCGGCCAGGTCCGCAACCTGAGCCGGGGCGTGACGCTCGGGTTCGCGCCGCTGCCGTCGGTGATGCGCCGGGTCCTCGACGATGGCGGCCTCTTGCCCCACATCCAGAAACACGGCGGCCTCGCGCTCGATTGAGCACCGCCGCGGAGCACACCGGTGGCCCGAGGGCTATTTGTCGCGGTAGAGGGGATTGACGGCGCGGGCACGACCACCCAGGCCCGCCTTCTCGCCGAATGGCTGAGGAGCCAGGGACGTCAGGTCGTCCTGACCGCCGAGCCGACCGATGGCCCGGTCGGGCGGGTCATCAGGGAGATTCTCCGCGGCGAGATGGCAAGCGTCGGTGAGGAGACGATGGCCCTTCTTTTCGCCGCCGACCGCGCGCTGCACCTCCACCAGCGAATCCTCCCTGCCCTCGAGCGGGGCGCGGCGGTCGTCTCGGACCGCCACTACCTCAGTTCGCTCGCCTACCAGAGCGTCCAGGTCGAGATGGAGTGGGTCGCGGAACTCAACTCGCGGTTCCACAGGCCGGACCTGACGGTACTTCTGGACCTCGACCCCGACGTTGCCTTGAGCCGCAAGGAGGCCGAGGGCGGCGAGCCGGAACGCTACGAGCGGCGCGACTACCTGCGCCAGGTCAGGGAGAACTACCTCGAGGCCGCGCGCAGGGCCACAGAGGCCGGCGAGAGGGTCGAGGTCCTCGACGCTACTCAGGACATCGAGGCGGTCCAGGCCCGCATCCGCGCGCTGGCGGCCCCACTCATCCGATAGGCCGGGCCTTTTCGCGCCCCGCGCCGATGTTCACTGCTCCGCGAGCACCCGAACGCTCAATTCCTTGAACTCCCCGGCCGATTTCGCGTTGACGAGGAAGCCGTAGGTCTGGAGACCATCGGCGCTAGGCGGGAGACTGTGGGCCATGCGCACCAGGTAGTTCCCCCCTATCCTCGCCTCGACGTAGGTGGGGGTGACGATGGCGTGGAGTTGGTACCACTGGCCCGGCTTGAAGGTGAAGGGCCGGGCCGCTCGCCGCGCGGCGCGTTGGTCGGTGGGCTGGTCATGGACCAGGCCACAGAGCTCCGGCCTGGCGCTGTTGGCCCAGAAGCCGATGTTCGGCCTGGCCTTGCCGGCCAGGCGGATGAGGACCCCCGTGCCCTCGACGACCCGGAAGGTGGCCCACAGTTCGTAGGCGGGAGGGTGCTTGAGGGAGACGAGACACTCGGCGTCGTGGTCTTCGGGGTTCTTGCCAGAGAGGGTGCCGTCGGCTAACTTCCAGGAGCCGAACCGCTGTGTCCAGAGCGGGAAGAGGAGCTCGCGGAGGACGGCGACGCGTCGTCCGAGGGCCAGGTCGGCCTCCATCTCCATCTTCTCGACGCGGCGGCGACACTCGACGATCCGCTGGTTTATCTCGGGGAGATTGGCGCTGACGTCGTAGTCTTTCGAGGCGTGCCTGGCCTTCAGAAGCGCGAGGCGGTAGAGGGCTCGGTCCCAGGCCCGCTCGCTCATGTAGCGTCGGGCCTCCATGAGCAACTGGCTGGCCTTCTCCTGGGCGGTGGCGGCGCGGGGCTCGGCGCTCGCCTCCAGGCGTTCCAGGTACCACTGGCTGTCGGCCACGGCGGACTTCGCGGCGTGGAACTCGCGCCGAGCGGTCGTGAGCAGCCCGCTGTAGTAGCAATGGAGGCCGAGGAGGAAATGGGCCTTGGGGTCGGAGATGTCGGTCGCGAGTTGTCCCAGGCGGTAGAGTTCGTCGGGGGAGAACTGGTCCCAGCGCCGTGTGGCCTGGTGGCCGGCATATTGAAAGGTCACTGCCTCCTCGTCGGCCTTGAGGACGCGGGCTTCGAGCCAGAGGGGGTCGAACTTGCCGCCGACCTTGCCGAGCGAGAACTGCCGGGCCACGACCGGCTTTTCGGGTTGATTGAGTCGAGCGACGACGCGCCGCTTGAGTTCCGCCAGTTGCGCCACGTCGGTCAGGTAGGCGTCGAGGGTTTTCTCGATGCCTGCGGTTTTCACCTCAGGGCGCAATCGCTCGGCCTCGCGTGCCGCGCCCTTCACATCCCAGACGCGGAGGCGCGCGAGCGAAGGCTCGAGCCTGGTGAGGAAAAACCGATACTTCGCCTCGTCAATGGCCGCCAGGCGCTCGCGGGCCGCGCTCCGAAGAAGCGGCTCGATGACGGCCAGCTCGCCTCGCGCCCGGCTCACGTAGGGCTCAACCCCGAATTGCTCCACCACCGTGCGGTAAAGGCTCTGGGCCTGCTCGAAGAGCCTCGCGCGAACCTTCTCCTGGGCCTGCGCGTGGACCTCCTCGTAGGCCCGCTCCGCCTGCGACGTGATCGCTATCTTCTCCTGGAGAACCATCTGCTTGACCTCTTCGGGTGGGTTGCGCCTGAGGAGGGAGTCGAACTGAGCGAGTGCCTGGCCGAAGTGGCGCTGCGCGACCAACTCGGCGGCTCGCTCGCGCAGGCGGGCCAGTTCCGCCAGAAGGGCTCGACGCTCGGCTCCCTCGAGTTTCTCCAGTTCCTGCTCGGCCTTGAAGCCGGCAGCCGTGTCGGGATACCTCTCGGCCACATCGCGATAGCGCTTGATGGCCTCTTGGCGCTCGGCGGGGTGCTCTCGCGCGTAGGCCAACGCAGCCTGGAAGAGGGCTTCGGCGCGCAGGGGCTTGAGGCGCTCGGCGGCTAGCCTCGCCCCCTCGGTCCCCGCATACTTCTCCTCGAGGGTCGAGAGTCTCGCGATCTTCTCCTCGAGGGCCTTGCGTCTGGCATCCGGCGGCGCGGCCTGGTCCGGCTCGGGGGCCTTGAGCACTTCCTCGATGGCCTGGCGGGCCTCCTGCGCCACCTTCACCTCGTCAACGATCTCCGGCTCCTGCGCGGCAACCGCCTCGGATGGCGTGGTCGGCGGGGCGCTCGGCCGCCGCCGCAGCCAGGCGAGCGCCACCGTGAGGGCCACCGCTGCCGCCGCCAGGCCCGCTCCCACCGGCAGCCACTTGCGCCGCATTGCTGATGTTTCCGCTTCGGGCGCCTCGCCCTCTTCTTGTCGTTGGGCGAGGGCGATTGCCTCGCGCTGGGCTTGTGGCACGCGCCCCTGCTCGACGGCGCGCAGGTCCGCGAGAAGGGACTCCGCGCTCTGGTACCTCTCGGCGGGGGTCGTTGCGAGGAGTTTCTCGACGACCGCGACGAGGGCCTGGGGCGCCTCGGGCGCCAGAGTCCTCAACGGTCGGCGCCGACCGTTCTCGATTGCGAAGATGACCTCGCCCGTTGTCTCGCCCTGGAACGGTGGCTCGCCCGCGAGGCAGTGGTAGAGCACGGAGCCGAGCGAGAAGAGGTCGGAGCGGATGTCTGGCGTCGCCTCACGTGCGAGGTGCTCCGGCGAGAGACAGGCCGGCGAACGAACCCCGACGCCCCGCTTGCGCACCGAGAGTTCCCCCGGACGCGCCTTCGCCACCGCCAGGTCGGCCAGGCGCACCACCCCGTCCTCCCCCAGCAATAGGTTCTCCGGGGAAACCGAGCCGTGGACGAGGCCGGCCTGTTCGCCCACCGCGAGGGCCTCGGCGGCGGCGAGGCCGACGCGGAGGGCCTCGCCAGGCGCCAGCCTCCCCTGCGCGGCCAGCGCCTGGGCCAGCGAGCGCCCCGGGACGTGTTCGCTCAGGGCATAGACGCTGCCCATCTTCTCCCCGAAGCCCAGGAGCCACACCAGGTGGCGGTGTGGGCGCGAGAGACCCAGCCAGGCCTTCTCCTCGAAGCGCGCCCGCCATTGCGGGTCACCGCTGATCGAGCGGTCGAAGACCTTCAGGACGTAGCGCCGCCCGGAACCTCTGTGCTGGATGACGAACGAGTTGCCCATCGGCCCCTCGCCGAGTTCCGCCACGGGCTCGCAGTCCTCGACCAGGGCGTCCATGCGGTCCTTGAGCACGGCGGCGGCCAACTGTCGGGCGTGGCGCGGAGCGATGTAGCCGCGCAGAACGGCCATGCGGAAGGTGCTCGTGCGAGATTGAGGGGGAAGTTCGCCGACGAGCCCCTGACAAACCTCCAGGTGTTCGTCGCTGAGCAGCCCACGCTCGCGCGCGAGCGCCACCAGACGGTCTTCCGGGCCACCTGCCATCGCGCGTTCTCTTCTCCGACGCCCATCCTAGCGCGCCCGGATCGGCAAGTCAACGACCCGCAATGTCGGCCGAAGGACTGGGCCCGTGGAGGGGGGCAAGCGGGGTCAAGAGCCCCGCCTGCTCGCCTCCTGTCGCGGGGGGTCCGGGCAAAGACAAGTCCCGACGTCGAGAAGGATGGCGCCTGGGGCATCGGCGGGGGGAATGCCGTCCGAGTGGCGGACCACACAGTCCCCCCCGAGGGCCTTGGCCTTGTAGAGCGCTTTGTCGGCCTCGGTGAGGAGGGATTCGATGGCCGAGGCGTCCTCGGGGAAGGCCGCCACGCCCATCGAGAAGGTCAGGAAACTCACCTCGCGTCCGTCGGTTGTCCGCAGGTCGAGTGTGTCGAGTGTGGCCTTCAGCCTCTCGGCCGCGCGCACCGCGCCGTCGCGCGTAGTCTGAGGCAGGACGACGAGGAACTCGTCCCCTCCCAGCCTTCCCACGAAGTCCTCGCCGCGAACGGCGCGGCGCAACGCGCCCCCGATCTTCTCCAGCACCGCGTTACCCTCGGCGTGGCCGAACGTGTCGTTGAC